>CAZFNT010000253.1:0-2304 GCA_964520315.1 uncultured Gemmatimonadota bacterium | reverse complement strand
TGCTCGTAGAAACCACCAATCATCGGCGCCGGTGGCGATTCTCGGCGGGGGTGTCTCGGGGCTGGCGTTCGCCGATGCCGCTGGCCTTCCCGCGGTGATCTTCGAGAAGGAGGATCGCGTCGGCGGGCTGTGTCGCAGCTTCGAGACCCACGGGCTGCACCACGACATCGGACCTCATATCGTTTTTTCCGGAGCGCAGGAACGCACCGATTTCATGCGCGCTCTGACTCCGATGACGCGCCACAAGCGTTCGAATCAGATCCTGCATCGAAATCGTTTCGTTCGCTACCCCTTCGAGAATCAGCTTTCGGCTTTGCCTGCTTCCGAGCGAGATTGGTGCCTCGACACCTTTCTGAACAATCCCCATCGCGAGCTCCCCGCCGAGAACATGCTCGCGTTCTTCCTACGAGTATTCGGCGAAGGGATCACCCGCACTTACCTCGAGCCGTACAATCGCAAGATCTGGAAGCTCGACCCGGTCTTCATGGATACACAGATGGTCGAGCGCATCCCGCGTCCGCCGGACGAGCACATCGTGCGATCGGCCGCCGGTGAGAACATCGAAGGGTACACTCACCAGCTACACTTCTGGTATCCGAGGGCTGGGGGGATCGAAGCGATGGCCCGGGGCCTCGCTGCCCGCTGCAAAGACCGCGTCGATGTGCGAACACAAACGCCGGTGGAGTGCGTAGAGATCGGGAGCTCTGGTGAGTTCACGGTGATCTCCGGAAGATCGCGGGCGCACTTCCCGAACCTGGTGAATACGATCCCCTTGCACGAGCTCGTCCCCCGAATCCGGCCGAAGGCGCCGCCGGACGTGATGGGAGCGCTTCACCGCCTTCGCTACAATTCCATCCATGTGACGGTGCTCAACGTCGACGAAGATGGGCTCGGACCCCATTTTGCGATCATGATTCCGTCCCCGGATGTGTCGATTCATCGTGTCAGCAAGCTCGACTTTCTGGGTCCGGCCTACGGCATCGCGGGAACAACCACTCTTCTCGCCGAAACCACCTTTCACCCCGACGAAGCAACGGTTTCGAGCCCGGAGGAGGTATCGTCTCAGGTGATCCGGAGCCTCGAGCATCTGGGATTGGTGCCTGCCGGCAGTGTCAACTTCTGCGAGACACGCACCTTCCCCTACGCATACGTCGTCTATGATCTCCACCACCGTCGCAACACCGATCGGGTGCTGGCCTGGCTCGATTCCATCGGGATCATCAGCCTCGGCAGATTCGGCCGCTTCGAGTACATCAATTCCGATGCGGCCATCGCCGCAGCTCGAGCCGTCGGAGCGACATTTGCCGGGAGCCATGGTCCTACGGCAACGCCCGCATGACCGCCGACTCGGGCCCCCCGAAGGGGCGCGCCTCCAGCATAGACGGCGCGGAGGTCGCGGTGCTCGTGGTGACGATCGGTCTCTACCTCGCCCTGCGAATCTGGCTGGCGCTCAGCGCCAACGGTAGCTTCGCGCACCAGGACGAGTACTGGTTCTTCGGCTTCGACGAGCACTTGCGCGGGCTGAATCCCTGGGGGTTCCTCTGCGCGGCCGCCGACTGGGACTGGGCCACTTTCTATGGCGGCTGCCGCATCAACGGCCTCATCTTCTCGAGCATCGCCCGAATCACCGGCCCCAGCTACCTGTTGCTCAAGTCCGTGAGCTTGGCGTGGGGGATCGCCATCCTGATTGCAGCGCACTGGGCTCTGCGAGAAAGCGTATCGAGATGGGCGGCGATGTGCATCGGGCTTCTGCTGGCGGTACCTCCAAGGGCAAGCATGGTGCTCTCGCTCGTATGCGGCGGCAATCATGCCGAGATCCCTTTCTTCATAGTGGCTAGCTTGGGTCTGTCGCTGCGTCTGAGGCGCTCGTTGCTCTCGGGCGACATTGCGTCGGCCCGCCTGCACGTCGGAGCCCTGGCTTTGGTAGCGGGAATCGGTGTCTACTACTGCCAGTCGTTCCACGCTTGGCTCGCCGTATTCGTTCCGGTCGGCTTCTTCTTCGTGTCGAGGGGCCTCGATTTGCGATTCTGGAAGAGACTGGTCGGCCCGTTGTTGCTGGGATCGGTGCCGGGATTGTTGTTGCTCTGGGTTGCCTACGTTCCCGAGAACATCCTCTCCATCTTCATTCCCTACGTCTCGGAACCGAGCTCTTTCTGGGCCGGGGAGCCGACCGCGACGATCGGGCGGCGAATTGTCGACGCAGCGTTGCTGTGGCAACGAGGCGCCCATTCGATTCCCCCCGCAATGGAGACCGGAGCGCTCTTCGCATTGGACGAGATCGGCACATCCCTCATTGGAAGCTGC
>CAZFNT010000252.1:0-6317 GCA_964520315.1 uncultured Gemmatimonadota bacterium | reverse complement strand
GGCGACGGGGAAGAGCAGGCTGGTGCCCCAGGCGATCGCCTGGCGTCCGATGGCGATGTCGGCTTCGTCGGTGAAGATGCGGAGAACGGCGCGGTCGAGGTCGTGCTCGAGGGAGAAACCCTCTTCGTCGATCCAGGTGGAGCGAAGGTCGAGGGAGCGGGTGGGTGCGGGGGTGATTCCGCTGCCGGCGTTGGCCGTGGCATCGGCGGGGGTGGCGGCGAACCAGGCGAGCCTCTGGTGCAGGTCGATGCGGAGGGTGTTGCTGGGCTCGAAGCCCCATTCCAGGCGGGCGATCGATGAGCCGATGGCGGCGCGCTCGGCGATTCCCGCTGCTTCGATCAGCGCGTCGGGGGCGTCGATATCGTGGAGCTGCAGGCCGTTCCAGGTGCGGCCGTAGCCGGCGAGATCCCACTCGATTGCGGTGGCGGGGAGGGGGAGGGTCAGGGCAGCCGCAACCAAAAGGGCGGATGCGGCGGCGCGACAACCATCAGCCACCATGCTGGGGATCGTCCTCCACGATCCGCCCGTCGTGGATGCGAACGAGGCGGCGCGCGCGGGCCATGACTTCGGTGTCGTGGGTCGCGAAGACGAATGTCGTTCCGTGCTCGGCATTCAGCTCGGCCATGAGGTCGAGGAGCGAGGCCGACGCTTCGCTGTCGAGATTGGCGGTGGGCTCGTCGGCCAGAACGATCTTAGGTTCGGGGGCGATGGCACGCACGACGGCGACCCTCTGCTGCTGCCCGCCGCTCAGCTCGTGTGGACGGCGGTCGGCCAGCTCGGCGAGACCCACGCGGTCGAGAAGTCCGAGCACGCGTTCGTGGCGCTGGCTCTTGGGGACGCCCTGGAGCACGATGGTGTACTCGGCGTTCTCGTATGCCGAGAGTACCGGCAGCAGGTTGTAGGCCTGAAAGACGAAGCCGATGTGGCGAAGGCGGAAGAGCGCGGCGGCCGAGCGACCCAGGTCGGTGGTGCGGATTCCGTCGAGCTGAATCGTGCCGGCAGTGGGGCGGTCTAGTGAGCCGAGCAGATTCAGTAGGGTCGATTTGCCGGAGCCGGAGGGGCCGGCCAGGACGATGTACTCCCCCGCGGCGATGTCGATATCGATCCCGCGCAGGGCGTGGATGTCCACCGACCCCTGCCGGTAGGTTCGCTCGAGGCCGCGGGCGCGGATGATCGGGGAGGTGGTCGATGTGTCACTCATAGGTTCGCATTGCCTCGACTGGATCGACGCGCGTGGCGCGCCATGCCGGGTAGACCGAAGAGAGAAGAACCACCGCGAGGACCGCTGCCGTTCCCGTAACCCAGCGGATCGGCACGATGCGGCTTCGCAGGACGGCGCTTTCGAGAACGATCCCGGAGACCTCGAAGTCGGCCGAGGAGAGACTGGTCAGATCGATGCCGTGCGTGGAGAGCCACCAATGTCCCGCCAGCCCGAGGAGCTGCCCGATCGCGATGGCGACGATCGCCAGGATCACCGTTTCGCTGAAGATCAGCCGGGCGATCCGTGCCGGTGTCAGACCCAGGGCCGAAAGCAGGCCGAGCTCGCGGATCCGTTCCAGAACGATCATCAGAAAAGTGTTGGCGATTCCGAAGCCGACCACTACGAAGAGCACGGCGCTGAAGACATAGTTGAAGCGTGCGTCCATCTCGATGAAGCTGACGAGCTCCGGCATCGCTTCGCGCCAGCAGAGGATTTCGAGTGGCTCGCCTACCGCCGAACCGGCTGCTTCGGCGATCCGCCCCTTGGCGCCTTTCGGCTTGACTCCAGGTGCGAGGACGACGCCGATCTGATGAACGGCCGATCCGAGGTCGATGGCTCTTTTGGCCGCTTCGAGAGTTGTGTACGCAGCGGCACCGTCCGCCATCTCCGATCCGGTCTCCGTCACCCCCTCGAGGCGGAATAGGGCTCGAGTGAGATCGCCGGCGGGATCGCTCGCGGTCACGACGACCCGGTCGCCGAGCTTCAGTCCGAGGTCGTCGGCCACGCCTCGTCCAAGCACGATCGGGTTCTTGTAGGTGCCGGTCAGGAACTCTCCTTCGGCGATGAAAGTGGCGATATTCTGGAGCGCGACCTCGTCTGAAGTATCGCTACCGATGAGCTGAATGCCCGCATTGCCTCGCGATGAAGAGACGAGGCCCTCGACCCGCACGCGCGGAATCGCGGCCACGACTCCCGGAACGCGCCGGATCGCCTCGAGCGCGCCCTGCGGCTGTGCGATGAGATGGGTCGGATCTCCGCTCGCCCAGTAGCCACGCGCATGGACCAACACATCTCCACCCGCAGTTCTCGCGGCGCTACGCGTCATCTCGCCGTACATCGCGTCGCCCATGCCGAGCGAAATCAGCATCAATCCGAGTGAGAGCGCGATCGCCGAGCCTGTAGTGAGTGTGCGGATTCGGTTGCGGCGCAGGTTTCTCCAGGCGAGAAGCAGCAAGATCAGGTCCTTCCCGCGATGGCTCGCACCGCATCGATTCTTGCCGATTTCAGTGCAGGCCAGAGGCCACAGATCAGGCCGACGACGAAGAGAATGGCCCAAGGTATGATGGCCATGCGCGGAGTGAGGCGGAAGAAGAGCCGTGGGGCGAAGTCGACCCCCAGGTAGCTGAAGCTGCCGTCGCCGGTGCTCGTGAAGGCGCCCATGTTCAGGCCGTAGGCGGAGTGGTACCAGGTGATCGCCGATCCGAGTGCGACGCCCGCAAGACCGCCGATGGCCGCGAGGCAGATTGTCTCGAGCACGATCAGGCCCGCCATGCGCCGCGGCGTGACTCCGATCGCCAGCAGCACGCCGAACTCTCGTCTGCGTTCGAAGGCGCTCATCCGCTGGGTGTTGAAGATGCCGAGCCCCGCCAAGAAGTAGAGGATGCCATAGAGGATCCAGATCGAGCGCTTGGAGAGCTCGATCATGTCCGCCAGGTCGGGAACGATCTCGCTCCAGTGCCGCAACACGATTTCGTCGGGCGCTGCGGCGCCGGCATCGAGCAGCGCTCGCACCGGCGTGAGAGCCTCCGCACTGGGGTTTTTCGGGTCGAGGCGAAGGGCGACCTCGTGCCATCTGCCTTCCAGGGCGCCAAGGAATTGTGTGTCTTCGATGTGCAGATAGACCGCTGCCCGATCCAGCATCGAGTTTCCAGTGCGCGCGATCCCTACTACCTCGAGCAGGTCGTTGCCGAGCGAGCCATCGGCGGCTTGCAGGAAGAGGACCAGCTCCGAGCCGATGGCGGCGTCGAGCTCGCCTGCGAGAGTACGCCCCAGGACGCATTCGCGCGGCTCTCCCTCACCCGCCGGTCGGTCGGCGAGCCACCGACCCTTTGTGATGCTTCGGCCGACGCGGGTCGCCTCGAGCTCCATCGCGGGATCGACGCCGGTGAGGCGCCCCACTCTGGAACGTTGCTCGTTGCCGATCAGGCCGAAGAGCAAAACACGCGGTGCGGCCGCCTCGATCGCCGGCAGGGCTCGGAGGCGCTCGATGGGCGCCACATCTTCGTCGAAAGTGTGGAAGATACTCCGTTCTTCGATGTAGTCGCCCGCGTGGATCTGGGCATCGGCAAGCTCCACGGCGGTCACGCTCGACGCCATCTCCGAGAGGAAGGCCTCGTTCATGCCCTCGGTCCAGATCAGCATCGCCGTCGCGACGGCGATTCCACCGGCCGTGAGCCCGCTACGCCATCGATTGCGCGACAGGTTGCGCAGCGCCAGCTTGAGCATCATCGTTTCCGCGACGCTCGCCGCAATCCTCTCGGAGTGAAGAAGCTTCTCTCGATCTCGATATCGAGCTCCATCGCTTCGTAGACGACACGCGTGCGCTCGGCCGGCTTGTCGCTCGGCACCAGATCGAGGACCGAGGGCAGCGATCGGCCGCCCAGCGTCTTCACATCGCGGAAGTGCATGCGGCGCACGACCTCGTCGCCATCGTAGTAGTCGACGCGGACGGGAAGCCAGGTTTCCGGCGCCAGAAGTTGAACCACACTTGTGTAGACGACCGCGGCATCGGCATGCGGCACCATGGTAGCGCGAAGGAAGTGTGTCTCGCCCTCTTCGTACCAATCGAGAACCGTATCGTAGTCGTCGTCGAGCTTCGACTCGCGCATCAGATCGTCGTTGGAGAAATGGCTGCCCATCCAACTGTCGGAGAGCAGGGCGGGGGGGATGCGCATCAGCCGGTCGGCTCGGGGAGCGTAGTTCCAGAGGCCCTCTTCGGTGCGAAGCGTGGCGGTTCCGGCTTCGCGCGCCGGGGCGCGGATCACCATGAGGGCCAAGTCGTCGCCTACGCTCCACGACTCGATCTCGAGGGTGCGCGAGAAATCGCTGGTTTGCACCTCCATGCGAATCGTGGCGTGGCTCGATCCCGAGCGATAGAGATCGTCGAGTCGATTCGTGACCTCTTCGACCGATGGGAGCGGGGGCGCGGACAGGGCTCCGCCCATCGATCCGAGAGTTGCGATGAGCAGTGTGGCGAGATTAGTAAGTGACAATCCGCACTTTGACTTCGTGGCAGAAGGTGTCGTCGGTGGCGCGCCGGAGTGTGATTACGTTTGTGTCGAGTTCATAGTAGTAGGCGCCGGTGTAGCCGCGTTCGATGCCGTCGAGCGCCCGGCCTCCGTAGCCGATATGGTGCTGGCCATGGGTATCGCTTCGTGTGTCGAAGAGCACGATATAACGATCGAGGTCGCCGCCGACGGCGTGGGTCACTGCTATCTCTTCCCCTTCGGCCAGGGGGATCCAGCCACTGTCGTATGCCATGACGGGGCCGGCGATGAGGGCGGGCTGCGGCTGGAGCGCTTCGATTCGCTGCTCGAGGGCTTCGATCCGGTCGAGCGCGGCCGCGAGTGCATCGTGGGGGGCGGGGGAAGCAGTCAGTGTGGCCGCGAGGGCGAGGAGATGGATCATGGGGTTCCTGTTCTATAGGGGGGAAGGGTTGGGTTTCAGGCCCGATTGTAGCCTGAAGAGGGCCTCCGAGCGGAGCGCCCGTATCCCGGTGGCGCCGGAGATCACGGCCACCCGTCCACGAGAGTGGACGCATGGACACGCGGGCATCGCTCTCGACCTGACCTCAGATCTCATGTTCAGAAGCTGCAACGCGTTGCGATTCTTGGGTTTCTCGCGACTCCCGATTGCCGACTTGCCCAACGATTGCGCACTCCCAGACGCGGGCACCCTCTTTGCGCTTGGGTCGGTGCGAGCATTGAGGATTCGGTGACGGGCAACAGGAGGCATGCGATGTTCTACACAGCACTGCATTTCGGCCGTTTGATCGGCACGCTGCCGGCCAGCACCACCTCCTGAACCCAGTATCAGTCCGCTATTTCTGTCATGGGCAGCTCCAACAGCTACCCTACGGACTCCAAGGCATATTGTTCAGTCCGAAGTCGCCTGCGGCCGCCCCGGCTCTTCGATGCCACTCAGAATCCCCACGCGATGGGCCTCAGGATCGACCCTTGCCCGCTAAACGAATTCTCCAAGACATCCGTCAGCATTACAGCCTCGCAGCCACATCGATGAGAAGACATACGAGATGATCACCCAGCCCGAGGCGATGGTCGATGCGTTGCGGAACTTCGAGCTGCGTGCGGACGATGCGGGCGCAGGGGCATCGGAGCAGGGGGAGATATGGGGCGTGCCGCGCGAATCGAGGGGCAAGAAGAGGGCCGCGACTTCGCGCACCGAAACGATCGAGGTGGCCGGGCGACCAGTTCCGCGGATCCACAACGAGCTGTGGACGGCGCGGCAACGGCAGAGCCATTCGCTGCATGAGATTTCGTATCGCGCTTGCTTCAAGGCGGAGCTGCCGACCTTCTTCATCGAGCGGCTGACGGCGGTGGGTGACCGAGTGCTCGATCCATTCTTGGGGCGGGGGACGACGGCGATCGAGGCAGGGCTCAGAGGGCGCGTGCCCGTTGGGAGCGATCTAAATCCGCTCTGTCCGCTATTGGTCGAGTCGAGGTTGGCGCCCCCACGATTGGGGGAGATCGAGGGGAGATTGGCGGAGATTCCTTGGGACCGGGGAGAGGATGCGGGGCTCGATCTGTCGATGTTCTACCACGCCGAGACGCTTGAGCGGCTTACGGCGTTGCGACGGTATTTGCGTGCGCGTCGTGAGGAGGGCCGGGAGGATTCGATCGATCGCTGGATTCGGCTGGTGGCGATCAACCGCCTCAGCGGGCACTCGCGCGGGTTTTTCTCCGTCTACACGATGCCGCCGAATCAGGCGGTGAGCGCCGAAAAGCAGCGTGAGCTGAACGCTCGGCGCTGCCAGGAGCCGCCGGTGCGCGATGTGGCGGAAATTGTGATGCGGAAGTCGAAATCGTTGCTGCGATCT
>CAZFNT010000251.1:0-6332 GCA_964520315.1 uncultured Gemmatimonadota bacterium | reverse complement strand
GTCGCTCGACGCTCCCGTCGGCGACGGCGATGATGGCGGGTCATGGATGAACATGATCGGGCCTCGAGATTCGGTCCCCTACACACTTGGCTTCTGGTGCTCTGAATTCGGGCAGCAGCCCGATGAGGCGCTGGAGGCGCGCGAACGACTCCAACAGGTCAACCGCGTAGTCGACGATCTCGAAGACTCCCTTGATCGCCAGATCTTGCGGGAGTACTTCTGGGAGAGTCGAAAAGACCGTGAGATCGCCGAGAGCTTGGAGATCTCGATCAATACAGTGACGTGGCGTCGCCACCGAGCCCAGGCCCGGGTCGAAGAAACCTGGTGCCAACAGTTCGGTGGAGAGCCACGTTCCAAAAACAAGAAAAAGCGTTCGAAATCGCGAGAGGGGAAGAAGTCGTGAAAGCCCTACACGTCCTCTGCCCGGCACCCGAGCGGCTCGTCGAGTACGTTCTCGAGGGTCCGGCCGACGAGATCACCGCCCACATCGAACATTGCGCCGAATGCTCGCGAGAAGTGATCGATATTTTCAAGCGCTTCGACCAGTTCAACGCGCTCGAGCGCGAGGGAGCCGGCGACACTTTGCCCGCGGGGTTGTGGGAATCGCTCCACGCCGAGCACAAGATCCCCAGGCCGCCGGTTGTGCTGAGTTTGCGACTGCACCCAAAGCCTTCCTTCTTCGGCGGCGAGGGCGAGGGAGCGGAGATCCGCGCGGCGGCGGCCGGTGGTTTGCGCGGCGACAAAGAAGAAGAGGCCGCGGTGGCCGAACTCACGACCAACGGTGGTCTGCGGTTGGTTTTCGTGATCGTCGAGGGCATGCTCTCGGTGCGGGCTCTGCGCGACGGTGCTCCGGAACAAGGAGTGCGGCTCTCCTTGGGGGAGATGGAAGGGGAGGCTCCGGAGGGATCGGGTGAAGCCGCGGGGAGCCAGACGATTGCGCTGACGATCAGCACCGACGAATCGGGGCAGGCGCGGGTGGAATTGGCCGCCTTCGCCGAGTGCGCCGGCTTGGGGATTCGACTGGAGCCGACGACGTAGGTGCTCTTGCCCCACACTATCCATCCGCGATCGTCCCCCAAACCCTGGACGTTGAGTCCGGGTAGAGGTGATTGCGCTGGAGGTGCTCGATGGCAGGCAGTCAGCAGCGGAGCTACACGTCGGCGGAGAAGCGCGACGCGCTCGCGTTGGCGGCGGAGATCGGTTCGAGGGAGGCAGCGCGCGCCGTCTGAGCCTTCCCTCATGCACGGTCGCATGTTGGCGACACTTGGCCAAGGCCGCATTCAGTGGACCAGCGAGAGCTTCGCTCCATGAGATCTCCTACGGCAGGGCCCTCGAACCGCAGCGGTCGCCTTTGGGTGGTCGCAGGCTTGCTTGGGCTCCTGCCTCAGTCCGTCAATGCTCGTGAACTCAAGGTCTGCTCGGACTGTGAGTTCACCACCATCCAAGGCGCTGTGGATGCCTCTGCGGCCGGCGACACCGTGCTCGTCGGCCCGGGCATTTACCGTGAGTACGTAGAGCTTCCAGTGGGGCGTGTGCTGCGCTCCGCGAGGGGCCCGCTCGATACCGCCATCGTGCCGGCGCCGGACAAAGCCGGAGCACCCTTGGTGAAGATCGCTCGGGGTGCCACGCGCGCCACCAAGGTGATCGGGTTCACGCTTGCCCACTCCACCTACATCCAGGGCTCGGCGATCTACTCCGTGTACTCGAGCCCGGAGATCTCGAACAACTTCATTCTGGCCAATCTGGGCCACTGGGGCGGGGGGGTCGAGGCGATTGAGTCCCGGCCACATATACACAACAATTTCTTCGTCTGGAACACGGGTTCAGGCGTTGATGTTGCCGGGGGCGCCACCCGCATAGAACACAACCTCTTTGTGGGTAACAGCCACATCTACAACGGCGGCGGTGTCTCGCTGACGATTCAGGGCACAATCGCGGATCCGGACACGATCGTGGGCAACGTCTTCGCCAGCAATCGCGCGGAGACACAGTGCGGAGGAGGTCTCCAAGTACATCTGTGTCGTGTCTTGTGCAGACGCAACCTCTTCGTGGAGAATACAGCAGCGCTGGGCGGTGGGGGAGTCAGTGTTCGTGGGGGTGAGAGTGAGTTCACCCGGAATCTGTTCATAGGCAACAGGGCGAACGGTAGCACCTGCTGGGGGCCAGAGTACGGCGGGGGTCTGGCGATCGCACAAGGAGAGAACGATCGCATCGAGAACAACACATTCGTTGACAACGGTACCATCGGAGATAGCCTGGGCCGCGCAGGCTCGGCGATTCACTACACCAGGACCGGGTTCGAGGAGCCGGGCGACGATTCGGTCTACGTCTGGAACAACATCATCGTCAGCAACCGGGGCGATGTTGCGATCGGACGCACGCTGTGTACGGGTGAGTACTTTTGTGAATTCGACCTCGCCGCCAACACCTTCTGGAACAACCATAGCCCCAGCTACGGCCCAGATGTGCGACCGGGAGTGGGCGACACTTTGGCCGATCCAGGCCTGATCAGTCCAGCGCTCGGTCTGTTCGGTCTTCATGTCGACTCCCATGCAATCGATCGCGGCAAAGGGGATCGACGAGATCCCGACGGGACTCATCCGGACATCGGCGCCTACCCGACCAACCAAGGCCAGGAGACCAATCTCACGTGGGGAGTAGTGGGCAACCAGAACCTTGTTGCTTCCACTGTCCGCATCGGCCTGGAAGCCTGGCATGGAGGAGAAATCCGGACCAAGTTGCAGGCGACTCTTTTCTCTCCCGATGATGAGGTTCTTTGGAATGGGCAGGTCGACTTGGAAGATGATGGCCCCTTGGCACTTCGCGCGCTCCAGCTGCGGAAGGAGATCGGCTCGTGGAGCGGGGTGGCGACTCTACGGATCTCTCGCGCGGGAGAACCGAGCCACCGCGTGCCGGTGCTCGTGGTCGACGGGCGAGTGATTGGGGCGCGCGCGGCTTGGGCGCGAATTGCCACCTTCCTGGAGGAGGTCCCGGAGGCGGCGTGTACGCCTTGGGCGGAGGGGCTGTGGGCACTAGAGAAGAAGGCGCTTGAGTAGAATACGACAGTGGAGTTAGGTCTACGAACTGGGCGCGGGCGATTTGGAGCTGCCTGAGCTCTGCTGTCAGGTCCTCCTCAAACCGGGCTGGGTTCAGTATGATCGCGGGAGAACTCTACTTCCAAGAGGGCGCAGTCTCGATCTCCTCCAAGACACTCCCTCGGCCGAAGAGATCGAGCTGGCTGAGAAAGCCCTCGCAGAGCTACAAAGGAAACAACAAAAGGCCCGCGAGACCCTCGCTGCCCGCCAAGACCCGGTTGTCCGCACGCTCATCAAAGCGGCCCTTGATCGACTCGAGCTCGACGACCCGCAAGGCCATCTGCTCACCGCCACCGCCCGATACCCCATCGACGTCGTGGTCGAGGGCATCGCGATCTTCGAAGGCAAAAAGCGAGCAGGTACTCTCAAGGACGGCGTCGATGCTCGATACCTCTTGGGAATCGTCCGGAACATCGCATTCGAACGGGAAACCTGGGCCATCGCCGAAGCCCTGTGGACCGAACGTGTGGCCGCGTGAGATCTGCTCGCCCAACAGCTCGAAGAAGGCCGAATCGCCGCCACATACGCCATGCGTCCAAGGGATCGCACTGCATCCATCCGCTTCCTCGCCGCCATAGTCATCGAGCTGAACAGAGTCGCCGCTTTCGTCCAAGCCCTTCACACCACGCCAAATCATGACTTCGGTTCTCACGCATGTTGGCAGAGAGGGCCGGCTCCTCGCCCTGCATCAGCGCCCCTTTTCCACGCCCTCCTTGGCTCGATCTCAAGGTGTCCGCTCTTTCTGACTGGTCGGTGGTTGACAAGCGCACTCCCGATGTTGTGATCGTAACGTCGGAAAGCTCGTTGGAGATCGCGGTCGATGCCATGCTGAGGCGCGGGGCGCGAGACCATCTACGGAAGCCCTTCGATCCGGTCGTGTTGCGACGCCGCGGCCGCCATGCTCCGAGGAGCAACGTGGCCCGGCAACGTTCGCGAGCTGCGCGACGTCGCGGAGCGCGTTGTGAATCTGGCGGAGTGTGGTGACTCCGTTGCCAGAGCCGATATCGAGGCAACGATGGAGAGCCCGCGACCACGATGTGCGGCAACGGCAGGCATCGCGATCGATTCGACCGCGCCAACCCCTCTCCTTCACGATGGATTCCCCCCGATGGAAGGCACGCTTCGCGAGTGTCTCGACCGTCTCGAACAGGTCTTCATCGTCAGAGCCCTCGATCTGACAGGCGGAAACCGATCTCGCGCCGCGAGCTTGCTCGGGTTGTCTCGACCGGCGCTGTACGATCGGATCGAGCGACACGGTATGTAGCTCCTGGATTTGCTAGAATTGGCCTTCGATCCAGATTGGACTCGACCAAGCCATCTCACCATTTTCCTGGATCACGCGAACGTAGTACATCGTCGCATCCCCATCGAAGTCGTCGCTGCCGTCGACTGATAGCGCCAGTGCGTCTTGTGCATCGAATGTCGATGTCGCTACACCGCTGTTCCGCCCGCGAACGATCTCGATATGGGAGAGAGGTGCAGTTCCGGCCACTTGAAGGGAGAGGTCGATTCGGTCGGAAGCGGTAGAGACAACAGAACCCATGAGTTGCCCATCCACCGAGAAATCGAGGAGGATGCGTGTTCCGGTGGTCGCGTAGGTATGTCGCTCGTATAGACCGTCGAAGATCGATTCGCGTGTATTCTCCTCCGCCAACACTACCGCCAACCCGCCAGTACCGGCGACCCAGGTCGCCGTCGAGTTGCGACCTGGTAATCCGAAGTGATCATCGGAAGAGCCGATCACTCCAATGATCTGACCACTAGACCATGCATAGTGGTAGCTCCAAACGTTGTCGATACCAAGCTCGAAGATCGTCGGATCGTCCCCGCCCCAGATCGGCTTCTGGTTTTGGGTCGAGTAGATCTCTCCAACGCGCTGCAAGTGGTTGGCGGGTGTTCTCCACACTGGGTTGAGCGGGTTCGCGGCGTGGATGTGCGGAATGATGAGCGATGGTTGGTTCAATTTTGCGACCACGTCGATGAGCTCCTCGAAGGTGTCGGATGCTGAGTCGCGACCATGATGCAGAGGGTTTCCGCGGTTTTGGTGGACTACTAGTCGATGGGGTTCGTTCACGGCGTTCCACTCGTACGCGTAGAGCGTCGTGAAGCGGTTGGGTTCGTAAAAGGCATCGGCGACTTCTTGGCTTGCATTCCAGATGGCGGAATTCATGCCCTTTTCGTGTTCCGAGGCGCTGGCCCAATCGAGACCTGAGACGTCGCGCACATACCGGTAGGCAAAATCGGCTTGACTGTAGTTGCCACGGTGGTCGCCACCGTCTCGCCGTCGCCAACCGGCATTTCCGGTGCCGGTCCCGGTGTGGAAGTGAGAATCGCCGAAGTACCGCGTCACTTCCGGCTGCTCCATGTGAACAGAGATCGGAACGAGCACACTTTCTAGAAGATTCGCGGAGACCTCGATATGGTGAATCCCGGGCGTTTGCAGCAGCATGTCATCGAAGACGACTCGTCCCGAGTCGGCAGCTGTGACCGACAGCGTCCAATCGGGACCGTCCGGTAGTACGTTGATGTCCATCAAGCCATCAAAGGCGATATCAGGATTACCGAAGAAATCGAGGAATGCGGCGCGAAGCGGAAACGGGTTACCCGCAACGACATTCGATGGCGCGGCGACCCGGATCCTGGTCGCTGGTCTGCCGACTATCGTGAGTGTGCTTTCAGAATGATCGAGAGTGAAGGCATCGGAAGGGCGCGACTTCCAGCGTACGCGTGGTACCAGAATCTAGAGCCGCCGATTGAATCGTGCCCCGATAGTGGACGACGAGACTGTCGCCGGCCTGAATCGTCCCTGAGCTAAGGCTGGCCCCGAGAAACCAACCCTCGGCGATTGCCTCAGCCTCGACACCGATCGGTGTCTCGACCCAAACATATCCTAGGGCATCAGGATCATCGGTCTGCGCTGCATCCCAAACGTGGCTGCCAAGAGGCCCAGGATCGGTGTAGGGAATCTGGATCTGCACCTCGGCGCCGGCGGGGATCGCCTCGTCAATGGCGCGAATGCAAAAGAGAACGTCGGAGGTGTCGCGGGCCACCAATGTTGTTGGCCAGACGCGAGCGCTGACGCTGGCGACGGCGTTGCTCAAGTGCGAGAGTGCGAGCGCGGAGATAAACAAGAATCGGTGGGGTTGCATGGCGGTTTCCTCAGAGGTTTCGAACCGAAGGCTGAGATATTGTCAAAAGTTGTGGATCGGGGGGGTGGGTTGAGGGCATGAAAATCAG
>CAZFNT010000250.1:0-6338 GCA_964520315.1 uncultured Gemmatimonadota bacterium | reverse complement strand
CATTGGCGTCTCATCTGGTAATCGTCTGCGGCCATTACAAAGGCTTCGACGAGCGCATCGCCGAGTTGACCGGTGCCGAAGAGGTCTCCATGGGGGATTTCGTGCTCTCCGGGGGCGAGCTCGCGGCCATGGCGATTGTCGATGCCGTCTTTCGACTTCTGCCGGGAGCGCTGGGAAACTTCGACTCGGCCGAGGGTGACAGCTTCTTCGAAGGCACGCTCGAAGGACCGATCTACACGCGCCCCCGATCATTCAGAGGACGTGGCGTTCCGGAAGTGCTACTCTCCGGAGATCATCCGGCGATTAGAAGGTGGCGACTGAAAGAGGCGTTGCGCGTAACGCGCGCCCGCCGCCCCGACCTTCTGGCAAGGCGTGAGCCGACCCCGGAAGAAGAAGAGCTCTTGCAGCTCATCAGAAGCGAAGAGAACGCGGCCGACGAGCTCGGCCAGGAGCCCTAATCATGAATGCAACCGATTTCGCCACGACTGGCGAGCTGAGGAACGACATCCCCGAGTTCGCCCCTGGCGATACGGTCCGGGTTTCCGTAAGGGTCACCGAGGGCGACAAGCAGCGCACGCAGGCCTTCCAAGGGTACGTGATCCGACGTCGCGGGAGCGGAGTCTCCGAGACTTTTACGGTTCGCAAGGTCTCGGGCGGGGTCGGCGTCGAGCGGATCTTCCCGCTGCACGTTCCCTCGATCCAGAAGATCGAAGTGCTCCGCAGGGGCCGAGTGCGTCGGTCCAGGCTGTACTACCTCAGAGATCTGAAGGGGAAGGCGGCTCGGATCAAAGAGCGCCGTTGAGCCGATCCCAGAGGCTGGGGCAACGTGGCGAAGAGCTTGCCGAAGCCGAGCTGTGCCGGCAGGGGATGAGAATCCTCGCGCGAAACTGGCGCTACCGCCACAAAGAGGTCGATCTGATCGCCGAAGATGGCGATGTCGTGGTTTTCGTAGAGGTCAAGACGCGGCGCAGCGCGGAGTTTGGTGGCCCGCTGGCGGCCGTCACTTGGCGGAAGCAGCGTCATCTAACCACGGCCGCGGCTGCTTTTCTGGCCCAGCGGGGCTGGATGACGCGGCCGTCGCGCTTCGACGTTGTCGGGCTGGTCTTGCTCGGCAACGAAGTCGAGATCGAGCATGTGCGGGGAGCTTTCGATGCCGGAGCGTGAATCGGCCGACGTGATCGTGGTCGGCGCCGGGCTCGAGGGCTTGCTCTTGGCGACCGAGCTCGCTCGCGGCGGGTTGAGCGTTATCGTGATGGAGCGTCGCACAGAGGTGGGGGGGCGCTGCCGTGCCGACCGGGAAGGTGGTTTCACTTTTCCTCGCTCGATTCGACTCGCCCGCTACGGGACCTACGGATCGCTCGGCGAAATCCTCTTTCGCCAGGGGGATGCGACTGCATTGCTCGAGCTAGGCAAGAGCTATGCGCTCTATCCGGGTGGTGTGACGGCGCTTCCTCTCGGTCTCAGATTCGCCTATCCGACCCGCCTGGTCGGTCCGCGCGACCAGTTTCGGATCGCCCGGCTCATTCTGCGGCTGCGCTGGGCGGCGGACGCCGCATCGGTGGAGGATCTCGACGAGTGGATGGCGGCCGAGAGGATCGGGGGGCGCCTCGCCGAGCTGCTCAGGCTGGTGGCGGGCACTATGACCATGAGAGCGGATCCCGGTCGGCTGGCGGCCCGCGAGGTGCTCGAGGCGCTGAGGCGATCACTCGATCTGGGTATCTCGATGGCCTACCCCGCGGAGGGCTGGGCGGCCTTGGTGCGCTGCGCGCTCGATCGCCTTCGTTCTCACGGAGGTGTGCTCCGCACTGAATGCAGGGCCGACCGCATCCGCGTCGCTCGTGGGCGGGTGCTCGGCGTGGTCTCCGCCGCCGGCGAGCTTCTGGAGGGATCGAAGGTGGTGTGGACCGCGGATCCTCGTGGCCTCCACGCCGCAGCGGAAGAGCTCGACCCGGCGCTGGATCGCGCCATCGGAACCGTTCGCCCCGTGGCCGCCACAAGTCTTGCGCTGGGCCTGAGCGAAGCAGTGTCGACCACCACCGGCCTGTGGCGAATCGACTCGCCCACCTCTTGGGCCTTCTTCGCATCGAATATCGCCGGTAGCCTCGCGCCGAAAGGCAAGCAGCTGCTGCTCGCGTGCGCGCCGATGGCGGCTGGATCGGCAACGGTCGGCTCGACGGCGGAAGCCCTCGAATCGCGCTTGTGCGAGGTATTCCCGGGGCTGGCGGGCAGGATCGAGCACCGGCGCTTCTGGGCCGTGGATCGTCTTCACGGGTCGGACGTCGGGGCGAACGCCACGAGAAGCCACCGCCCACCCGTGCGGGCGGCGGCGCCCAGAGGGCTCTTCGTCGTTG
Source organism: uncultured Gemmatimonadota bacterium (assembly GCA_964520315.1). Lineage (GTDB taxonomy): Bacteria. The sequence goes on along the minus strand of CAZFNT010000250.1, from coordinate 3,987 downwards.
GCGACGCGTGCGCCGCGGCGGGGCTAGGGCCCGATATCGGGTTCTCCAGCGTTCGGCGATGCGTGCATATCATCCTCGGGAACCGCGCCAGTCTTCCCCCGCCCGAGGTTGATGTGGCGACCGAAGCGGGGTCGGCGGTGAAGAGGCGGCATAAGCGGCGGATTCGTGCCGAACATTGAGCGGGCCTCCGCCTTCGAAATCGACGCCGGATCGGACGCCGGCATCGTTCTGATCCACGGATTCACCGGTGCGCCCCAAGAGGTCGAGCCGATCGCGCTGGCGTTGGCGGCGCACGGCGTGTCGAGCATCGGTCCTCTGCTGCCCGGCCACGGAAGCGAAGTGTCACGCCTGAATCGGGTCGATTGGCGCGCGTGGACCGCCGCGGCGGAGGAGGCATATCGTGAGGCGCGCCGGCGCTGGGGCTCGGTACTGGTAGGGGGACTCTCGATGGGGGGAGCGTTGGCTCTGCACCTGGCAGCCCACCACTCTACGGAGCTCCAAGGAGCGATCGCGCTGGCGACCCCGCTCCGGCTCCACCATCCCGCGTTACCGATTCTGCCCTTGCTCTCCCGCGTCGTCGATTCGACCCCCAAGAAAGGGATCGGCGTCTCCGACCCCGTGCTCGCTCGCGCCCGGGTCTCCTACGACCGCCGGCCCCTCGCCGGTGTGCTTCAGCTGAACAGATTCTTGAGCGCCCTGAGGAAAGAGCTCCACGCGGTCACCTGTCCGCTCTTTCTGGCCCATTCGCGTGGCGACCTCGGCATCTCTTTCAGCAACATGGGAGCTATCGCCGCCGGAGTTTCGTCGCGTTCCATCGACCTTCTGGAGCTGAGCCGCTCCGATCATATTCTGCCCCTCGACGTGGAGCGGGAGCAGCTCTTCGAGCGGATCATCGCCTTTGTTCAGGCGAATCGCGCCTGACTCACACCCCGCGCGCGTCCCCACCCCAGATCGTCTTGTGGATCTGTAGGTCGAGCCGCACCGGCAGGCGATCATCGAGAATCCAGCGGGCCAGCAGCTTCGGATCGAGCTCTCCCCACGCTGGCGCCAGCGACACTTTCGCTCGCTCCGAGAGCCGCAATGAGCGTATGCGGGCAACCCCCCATTCATAGTCCGCCCGGTCGCGGAGCACCATTCTTGCTTCATCTCGCTCCGAGAGCTGCTCCAGATTGCTCTCCAGAAAAGCCGTCTCTTCGCCGCTGCCCGGCGGCTTCAGATCGACAATCCGGCTCGCGCGACGATCGAGGCACGAAATATCGAGGCTTCCGTTGGTCTCTATCTGCACATCTAATCCGGCGTCGAGCAGCTGCTCCACCAGGTCCGGGGCGTCGGATTGCAGCAGCGGCTCCCCACCTGTCAGCGTCACATTTTCGAGCCCCGACTCGAGGGCTTCGGCAACGAGCTCCGCGACCGAACGCTCTTCGCCGCCCTCGTAAGCCTCAGTGGTGTCGCACCACCGGCAGCGGAGATTGCACCCCGTCGTGCGTATGAAAAGTGTCGGCAGGCCCGCGCGCGAGGTCTCTCCCTGAATTGAAGCGAAGACCTCGTGTACGCGCATGACGCGGCTTCCTCGCCGACCCTCAGTCGGAGGAGGCGAGTCGCAACTTCGCGCGTGCCCGATCGATCGCCTTCGTGCGCTCGACGAACGAAGCTTCGTCCGCCGCAGGGGTCGCCAACGCCTCGTCGAGGGCCTTCTGCGCGTCAGGGGCTGAGAGCTCGTCCACGGGAACCGCCTGCTCAGTCAGAAGCGTCAATCGGTTGTCGACCATCTGCACGAAGCCGCCATCGACGAAGAACGATTTCGACTCGCCCCCGACCGGTTCGACCCGCAGCCGACCGATCCCCATCTTGTGGACCAGCGGCGCCCGATTCACGAGCACACCGACCTCGCCGTCGTGCGAGGGGAACGCCACGAAGGTCGCCTCGCACTCCAGCACGGGCTCTTCCGGCGTGACCACCGAGCAATGAAAACTGTTGGCTCCGGCCATCTCTAGCTCTCCCGGCTACGCCGCAGCTTCGGCCTTCGCCGCCGCCTCTTCGATCGCGCCGACGTACGTGAACGCCTGCTCCGGCAGATGATCCCACTTGCCGTCGCATAGCTCCTCGAAGGAGCGGATCGTGTCTTCCCGAGAGCAGTAGTTGCCGGGGAACCCGGTGAACTGCTCGGCGACGAAGAAGGGCTGCGAGAGGAAGCGCTCGATGCGCCGGGCCCGCGCCACCGTGACCTTGTCCTCTTCGCTCAGCTCGTCGATCCCGAGAATCGCGATGATGTCCTGCAGGTCCTTGTACTTCTGCAAGATCTGCTGCACCCGCCGAGCCACGGCATAGTGCGCTTCGCCGATCAGCTCCGGCGACAGAATACGGCTCGAAGAGGCCAGCGGATCGACCGCCGGATAGATCCCCTTCTCGGCGATGCCACGCTCGAGATTCACCGTGCTGTCGAGGTGGGTGAAGGCGGTTGCCGGAGCCGGATCGGTGTAGTCGTCCGCCGGCACGTAGATCGCCTGGATACTCGTCACCGCCCCGCCCGAGGTCGATGTGATCCGCTCCTGCAGCTCACCCATCTCGGTGCCCAGGGTCGGCTGGTAGCCCACCGCCGAAGGCATCCGCCCCAGCAGCGCCGAAACCTCCGACCCCGCCTGCGAGAAACGGAAGATGTTGTCGATGAAGAGCAATGTGTCCGCACCGGTCTCGTCGCGGAAATGCTCCGCCATCGTCAACGCCGAGAGCGCCACTCGCAGGCGCGCGCCGGGGGGTTCGTTCATCTGCCCGAAGACCATAACGGTCTGATCGAGCACCCGCTTCCCTGTGTCGCCGATCTTCGCCTCTTGCATCTCGAGCCAAAGGTCGTTCCCTTCGCGGGTCCGCTCACCCACGCCCGCGAAGCAGGAGTAGCCGGAGTGGAAGCGTGCAAGTCGGGCGATCAGCTCCTGGATGATGACCGTCTTGCCGACGCCAGCGCCGCCGAAGAGGCCCGCCTTGCCGCCGCGCACCAAGGGGCAGAGCAGATCGATCACCTTGATGCCGGTTTCGAAGAGCTCGGTCTTCGATGAGAGGTCGTCGAACGCTGGCGGCTCGCGGTGAATCGGCATGCGCTTCTTCACCTCGATATCGCCACGCCCGTCGATCGTCTCTCCCACCAGGTTGAACACGCGGCCCAAGGTCTCTTCGCCGACCGGCACCGTGATCGGCCCGCCCGTATCGGCGATCTCGGCTCCGCGCTGCACACCATCGGTGGAGTCGAGCGCGATGGCGCGCACACGTCCTCCACCGAGATGCTGGGCGACCTCACACCACAGTATCTCGGTGGTCGTGGTGCCGAGCACCGTGCGCTTCACTTCGAGCTTCAGCGCGCTGTAGATGGCAGGAAGATCCTCTTCCGAAAACTGGGCATCGAGTGTCGAGCCGATGACCTGAATGACTTCTCCGACGTTCTGCATTTCGCTTTCCCAACAAGGGTTCCGGCCCGCGGGCCGACTCGAGAAAGGGCTCTACGTGAGGGCGTTGGCGCCCCCCACGATATCCAGGAGCTCCATGGTGATATGTGTCTGGCGGGCCCGGTTGTACTGCCGGGTGAGGCCGGTGATCATCTCTTCCGCGGAGTCGGTGGCGGCTTTCATGGCGACCATTCGGGCCACCTGCTCGCTGACGGCCGCGTCGTTGAAGCACTGGAAGAGGCGCACGCGCACGGTCGCCGGCAAGAGCTCGTCGAGAATCCGCGCCGGATCGGGCGAGAACTCGTACTGAACCGATGCCGTCGCGACGGGCGCCTCGTCCGCTCCGCTCTCCTGCTTCAGTGGGAGCAGCTGCAAGACCTCCGGTTGCTGCCGGCTGGTCGAGACGAAGCGCATGTAGGCCACATGCACTGCGTCGATCTCCCCCTCGGTGAAGCGGCGGATCAGCTCGTTCGCCATCGGCTCGATCTGATCGAAGCGAGGCCGATCATCGATGTCGGTGCGCTCCTCTACCAGCTCTCTGCCGACGAAG
>CAZFNT010000249.1:4397-6342 GCA_964520315.1 uncultured Gemmatimonadota bacterium | reverse complement strand
GAACTGGGGGGAAGCGTTACTTTCGAATGGCCCCGATTCATCACCACTTCGAGAAGCTGGGGTGGGCCGAGAACCGAGTCGTCGTTCGCTTCTGGCTGGCCGGCGTGCTGCTGCTCCTGGTGGCTCTTTCGACCCTGAAGGTGCAATGAGCCGATCCCCACTATCGATCGATGGAAAGAGGGTATGCGTCGTCGGCGCGGCCCGCAGTGGCCTCGCGGCGGCGCGTGCGCTCGCTGCGCGCGGTGGCGTGCCATTCATCACCGAGCAGGCCGATGTCGCGACCTCCGAGCTGGAAGGCTCCGGCTTCGATTTCGAGCTTGGCGGGCACAGTGATGACGCACTGCGCGACGTCGATTTAGTCGTCGTGAGCCCGGGTGTTCCGTGGGGGGCGCCCTTCCTCCGCTCGGCCAGAGAAAAGGGGATTCCGGTGATCGGAGAGGTCGAGCTCGCCTATCGGCTGAGCGACGCCCTTTTTGTCGCCATTACCGGATCCAACGGCAAGTCGACAACGACCGCGCTGACCGCCCATCTGCTCGAAGCCCTCTCCTTCGACGCCCGCGCCTGCGGCAACATAGGGCTTCCGGTATGCGATCTCGCGATCGACGCCCCGGGGTCGCGGATCCTGGTGGCCGAGGTCTCCAGCTTCCAGCTCGAGGGTGTGGTGGCGTTCAGGCCGAGAGTCGCCGCAGTGCTCAATCTCACTGCGGACCATCTGGAGCGGCACGGAGGATTCGCGGGATACGTCGAAGCGAAGACGGCGATCTTCCGCCGTTCCGCTCGCGGAGACCATGTGATTCTCTGCGCGAGCGATCCGCGGACGCGCTCACTCGCTTGCCGAGTTCCGCCGGGCGTTCGCATTCGTTTCTTCGGCGGCGAGTACCCGCCTCCTCGCTGCATCGATGCGCTCGAGCTGCCGGGTCGACACAACCGGGCCAATGCGTCAGCGGCTCTCGCGATCGTTCGTGCGATCGATCCCGACGCGTCGAATGACGCGCTCGCCGACGCCTTGGCGAGCTTCCGCTCTCTTCCCCATCGCCTGGAACGGGTCGCGGAGCTCAGCTCGGTTGTCTATGTCAACGATTCCAAGGCGACCAATGTCGATTCCGCCTGTGTGGCCCTGCGCTCCTATGCGCGGGGAGTGATCTGGATCGCGGGTGGGCGCGACAAGGGCGCCGATCTGGCTCCTCTGACCGAGGCGGCGAAGGGGAGGGTGCGCCAGGCTCTGCTCATCGGTGAGGCTTCGGCGAGGATGGCGTCGGCCTTGGCCGAGGAGATCGCGGTCGAAGAGGTGGGCACTTTGGATCGGGCTCTGGCCCGCGCTCGAGAGGTGGCGCACCCGGGAGACGTCGTCTTGCTCTCACCCGCGTGCTCTTCATACGACCAGTTCGCCGATTTCGAGCGGCGCGGAGACGTGATGCGCTCGTTCGTCGCCGCGCTCGCAGGCGCGTCATGATCGAAGTGCGAGAATGGCTCGATCGGGTACGGAATCAGTTCGGCGTTCCGATCGTGGCCCAGATCTTCGGCGTCAGTCTGGTCATCATGGCGATCGGCGCGGTCTTCGTCTACAGCGCGACGTCGGCGCTGAGCGAGCGCGACTACGGGGACTCGTTCTACTTCGTGCAGGGTCACTTCATTCGAGTGTTCGTGGCGATCGTTTTCGGCCTCGCGATATCGGCGTTCGACTACCACCATCTCGGGCGGATCGGTGGCTGGGCGCTATTCGCCTCGTTCGTAACCTTGGCGGCGATGCTCGTACTGCCCGAGTCGATCGTGCCTCGAATCAATGGCGCGTACCGTTGGCTCGACTTGCCGGGTCTGCCGAGGATCCAGCCATCCGAGATCGCCCGGATCGCCGTGCTTGTCTACTTGGCCGGCTTCATCTCGCGCAAGAGCGATCTGATCGCCGATTTCGGGCGGGGCGTGCTCCCGGCAATGGTCGCGGGGT
>CAZFNT010000249.1:0-4387 GCA_964520315.1 uncultured Gemmatimonadota bacterium | reverse complement strand
TCCGTCTCCCTGGCGGTGCTCGCCGGAAAGGACCTGGGCACGGCGCTCACCATCGGCACGCTCGTGTGGGTCATGATCTGGTTGGCCGGAGCACGCCACCGGCACATGGCGGCGTCGGCGATCGTGCTTCTCGGCCTTGCAGCCGCTGCGATCTACGCATCTCCCTACAGACGGGCGCGGTGGATTGCGCACATGAGCGGCGACGCCGATCCCCTCGGCGCCGGCTACCATGCGAAGCAATCGTTGATCAGCCTGGCGAGTGGGGGGTGGTTCGGGCAGGGGATCGGCCAATCCTGGCAGAAGTACTTCTTCCTGCCGGAGCCGCACACCGACTTTGTCTTTGCGATCGTCGGCGAAGAGAGCGGCTTGGTCGGAGCGACCGTCGTTCTGTCGTTCTACGGTTGGCTGGCCTGGCTTTGCATTCGAGTAGCCGGCAACGCGCCAGATCTTCTCGGACGCATGCTCGCCCTGGGCGTCGCCGTCTCCCTGGCGCTCAACGTCTTTCTCCATGTCGTCGTCGTTTCCGCCGTCATCCCACCGACCGGAATCCCTATGCCGCTCCTCTCCTACGGCGGAACCTCGCTGGCCGCGACGATGATCTCGATCGGAATCGTGATGAGCGTCGCCGCCAGAGGGAAGGTCTCGCGTGCTCCCGTCCGAAACCGGAGGCAGGTGTAGTGCGCGTGCTCTTCGCGGGAGGGGGGACTGGGGGACACGTCTATCCGGCTCTCGCCGTCGCAGAGGCGATGCGTGGGGCCGAGATGCTCTTCGTAGGGTCGAAGCGTGGAATCGAGGAGCGCATCGTGCGCCGGGCGGGGCTCTCCTACCGTGGAGTGCCGGTGGAAGGCTTCCATCGTCGTCCGACCGTGGCGAATCTCCTTTTCCCATTCCGCCTCGCGTGGGCCTGTGCCGCCGCCTGGAGGGTTGTTCGCGGCTTTCGTCCCGAAGTGGTTCTCGGCACCGGGGGCTTCGCCAGCGGGCCACCGGTCTTCGCCGCCTGGCTCCAAGGAGTGCCGATCGTTCTTCAGGAGCAGAATGCTTACCCGGGGGTGACGACGCGGATTCTCTCGCGATGGGCGGCTGAGCTGCATTTGGCCTTTGCGGAGGCACGCGATGAGCTGCCCGAGCGTGTTCGAGACAGAGCCCGCTGCACGGGCAATCCGGTCCGCGTGTCGCTGGCGGCGGATCTTCAGGGTGCAGGGGACGGGGCTGACGCGCGTCGAGCGGCGAGAGCTTCGATCGAGGGTCTCGATCCCGAAAGGGCGACGCTGCTTGTTTTGGGTGGCAGCCAGGGATCCCGACTCTTGAATGTGGCCGTCGGTCGTCTGCTCGAGAGCGAGATCGACCGCTTGCCCCCCTTCCAGATCTTGTGGGCCACCGGCCGCAAGCTCTACGCGGAGGTGATCGAGCAGCAGCTTCCCGCTTCGCCCGCGGTCCCTGTCGTAGTTCGTCCCTATCTGGAAGAGATGTCGACCGCCTACGCGGCGGCCGATCTAGTGCTCTGCCGTGCCGGCGCGATCACTTGCGCCGAGCTGGCTCTCGTGGGGCGTTCCTCGGTGCTCGTACCTCTGGCATCGGCGGCGGGCGATCACCAGAGCCACAACGCCCGTGCTCTTGCCGGCGCCGGAGCCGCGAGGATCGTCACGGAAGACCGTCTGCTCGATCCCCGAACATCAGGTCGGGTTCTCGCGGAGCTCCTCTCTGAGCTGTTGGGTGATCGAAGAGCGCTCGATGAGATGGCCTCATCGGCCCGCGCCCTCGCCCGACCGGAGGCCGCCCGCGAGATCGCTGGCCGGTTGGCGGCGATCGCGGGGGAGGGGGATTCATGAAGAAGACCCGATCTCGGACGCGTGGTTCTCGCGCGGAGCAGGCGATGTTCGGGCGGGTTCGTCGGATTCACCTCGTCGGAATCGGTGGAACCGGCATGTGCGGCATCGCCGAGGTTCTGCTGAGTCTGGGTTTCAGCGTGACCGGATCCGATCTGGGCTCGACAGACGTCACGGACCGTCTGAAAGCGGCGGGCGCCCGAATCGCTCACGACCACCGCTCTCCCCTGGTTCTCGATGCCGACGTGGTCGTCGTCTCGACCGCCATAGAGAAGGGGAATCCCGAAGTGTTGGCTGCCCGAGGCCGCTCGATCCCGGTGATCAGGCGCGCGGAGATGCTGGCCGAGCTGATGCGCATGAAGCGAGGGATCGCCGTGGGTGGCTCGCATGGGAAGACGACCGTGACCTCGATGGCCGCGGGCGTGTTGATCGAAGGGGGACTCGATCCGACCGTAGTAGTCGGGGGCAGGGTCAAACGCCTCGGGACGAATGCGCGCGTCGGGGCGGGCGACACCATGGTCGCCGAGGCGGACGAGTCGGACGGCACTTTCCTTCGACTCCAGCCCACCATCGCCATCATCACGAATATCGATCGCGAACATGTCGACTTCTATGCCAGTCTCGAAGACACATTCGATGCGTTCGTGCACTTCGCGAACGGTGTTCCCTTTTACGGAGCTGTCGTGCTCTGTCTCGATGACGCCAACACCCAGGCCGTGGTTCCTCGAATCGAGCGCCGCATCGTGACCTATGGTCTCGATCCGGGTGCGGATCTCATGGCGCGAGAAGTGCAGCCGATCAGAGGCGGTTCGCGGTTCGAGCTGGTCTGGCACGGGGAGAGCTTGGGATCGTGCAGGCTCGCTGTGCCGGGGAGACACAACATTGCAAACGCGCTCGCCGCCGCGACTTTGGGCCTCGAGCTGGGGATCGAAGCGAGCGACATCGTTCGTGGTCTCGAGGGATTCGACGGTGTCGGCCGCAGGCTCGAACGTAGGGGGGAATGTGGCGGTGTGGTGGTCTATGACGATTACGCGCACCATCCGCGAGAAATCGAGGCCACCCTGAAGGCACTTCGCGAACAATGGACCGGCCGGATAGTGGCGGTGTTCCAGCCCCATCGCTTCAGCAGAGCCGAGGTTCTGGCCGACGAATTCGGGCGCTCCTTTTACGGCGCGGACACCGTAGTCGTCGCTCCGATCTACCCCGCGGGAGAGCAGCCGATCCCGGGGATCGACGCTTCAATGCTCGCCGACAGATGTCGCTCATACGGGCACAAGGATGTGCATGTCGCCGCCGATCTCGACTCATTGGCGGAGCAGCTCGCGGAGCAGGTGAGCTCCGGCGATCTGGTGATCACTTTGGGTGCCGGAACGGTCTGGCGAGTCGGTGAGGCGCTGCTGTCTCGGCTGCGCGGTCATGAAGCCGACTCGCTGAAACTAGCGCCGGATCCGATCGAAGCTCCAGCGATTGTCGCATCGGGGGGCGCCAGCGCGATCGACCTCGTCGCCGATCTCGAGGGCGAAGTCAAGACGGCCCATCGCATGGCGCGCTGTACCTCATTTCGGCTTGGCGGTCCGGCCGAACTGGTTTTCGTTCCGTCGTCGGCGGCCGCCGCCGCGGAGGCGATCGCTCGCGCGATCGAGGCGGGGGGCGACGTGACCGCGCTCGGAGGTGGCACCCATCTCCTAGTCGCTGATCGAGGCGTTGCGGGGATCGTGCTCTCCCCTGGACCGGCATTCAGCGAGATACGAATCGACAACGACGGTCGTGTGCACTGCGGTGCGGCGGCGCCCCTGGCGAAAGTGATGCGAAAGACGATCGCGGAGGGCTGGGTCGGCATGGAAACACTCGCGGGGATTCCGGGTTCGCTCGGCGGCGCAGTGGTCATGAACGCAGGCACGCGTGACGGCGACATCGGAGACCTGATCGCGGCGGTGCGTGGAGTCGACCGAACGGGCAGATTGATAAGGGTGGCTGGCAAAGACCTGGACTTCGCCTACAGAAAGTCGCAGGTCTCGGAACTAGGGCTGATACTGCTCGAGATCGAGCTCACTCTCGAGCAGGGCGATGCCGAATCCGCATCAAAACGTGCCGAGGAGATTCGCGTCTATCGGAACCGCACGCAGCCCCACAAGGTCCGTAGCGCCGGATCGGTATTCAAGAACCCACCGGGTGAATCTGCCGGAAGGCTCCTCGATCGTTCTGGTCTGAAGGGGACGAGCGTCGGCGGAGCGCGAGTGTCGGAGGTACACGCGAACTTTCTCATCGCCGAGAAGGGTTGTGCCACGAACGATCTCGCGAATCTGATCGAGCAGTGTCGCCAGGCGGTCTGGGAGCGTCACCGGATAGGCCTGGAGCTGGAGATCCGCCCGATCGGATTCGATCCAGACGAGCTACCCCTGATCTGGAGTAGCGAATGAGAACGCGCGGAAGCCGGAGCCGGCCGATGGCGAGACCGCGTCGATCGAAGCGCAAGGCAATCGGTGCGACTCGAACACGAGTCGTATGGAGAATGCCGAAGATGGCGATCTCGTGGCGGCCGAATTCGCGCGCCATGATCG
>CAZFNT010000248.1:1669-6405 GCA_964520315.1 uncultured Gemmatimonadota bacterium | reverse complement strand
CTCTTCTGCGCGCTCTCTTGGCGCAGCACAAAGGCCCCGAACCGATCTTCGAGGAGATCGACCCCTTCACCGACATCGGATCGGACGGCACGCCTCGCGACGCCGCGCTCGATGGCATTCTGGTGATCGGTGACCGCGCGCTCGATTTCGCGGGCGGGTGGGACCTGGGGGCGGAGTGGACACGCGTCACCGGCCTGCCTTTCGTCTACGCGCTTTGGATGGCCCGAAACCGGCAGTGCGCCACCGCCGCTGGGGCTAGACTGAGAGTGGCCCGGGAGATCGGGCTGGAACATCTCGATCGATTCATTGCCAACGACGACGCGTTTCGCGAAAGAGATCGGGCGTTCATGCGGCGTTATCTGACCGAAGCCATAGACTTCCGGTGGACCGACCGGCATCGGCGAGCCCTCGTCCGCTTCGGGCGAGCCATCGGCGCGACACGCTCCATCGAGTTCGTATCGAGCCCCGCAGAGGCATCGGGACCGACCATTCGCGAAAAAGGGCAATCACTCGCGGAGTTCGTCATAACTCTCGTGCTGGTCAGCCTTCCGGTCATCCTGACGCTCGAAATGCTCCGTCTGGCACTGATCGACTACCTGCATCGGCTCGCCATAACCGTCTCGATCCCCTTTGTCTGACGGTGCTTGGGGCGGCCGCGATTATTGCGGGTTATCGCCCACTGAAGTGTTAGAATCAGCAGCATGGAGACCCAGGATCCGCCACTTAGTGCGCGTTTCGGCGACTTGGATGTCGATTCGGGACGGATTGTCTTGGACAGCGATTGGCACGCTCTTTGCGCGATTGAGTTCTCCGAAGGGGGAAGCTATTGCGCTCTCCTGACTTCGAAAAGAAAACGATCGGTGGGACCGACGGCGGTCCCGATCCGGGCAGGGGGACTGCCTGTCCGAAGGAGACGAACATGACAGAGATTCTCCGTCGACTTCATACTGACGAGAGTGGCCAGGGGCTTGCCGAGTACACGCTCTTGGTTGCCTTGATCGCCATCGCTCTCATCACCATCGTCTCTTCTTTCGGCGGAAAGTTGGGCGAGATTTTCACCTCCGCGACCGAGGAGCTGAACGACAGCGTGCTTCCCTAGGCCTCATACTGTGGGCATTCAGGACGATTCATCCCCCCGATGACCATGATTCGAGAAGAACGCACCGACCCGCGACACGACGAACAGGCTCAGAGCCTGATCGAGTACATCATATTGGTCGCTCTCGTCGCCGTGGCATTGATCTTCTCGACCCAAGAGCTTGGAACGGCGATCACGGCCGCGTTCACCGACACCGCCGCTTCGATGGCGAGCCCCGACCTGACTCGATGAGCCGTTAGATGCCGGCGGATCGCCTTCTGACGATCGTGTTGGTCGCCTTCGTACTGGCGGCCTCTTTTGCCGATCTCAGATCAGGACGAATCCCGAACGCGCTCACCTATCCCTGCATCGTCTTCGGATGTGCCGCGCACGCTTTCTCGGGAGCCTGGGCGACGGCGTTTTTGGGACTGGCACTCGGCTTCGGATCGCTCCTTCTCTTGGCTCTCGCGGTGCCCGGAGCGCTCGGCATGGGCGACGTCAAGATGGCCGCGGCGATCGGCGCGCTCGGTGGCTTCCCATTCATCGTCGACGCGATTCTCTGGGGACTCGTCTTTGGTGGCGTCCTGTCCATTGTCTGCATGGCCGCCCAAGGACGACTCGGCTGGCTGCTGCGGCGCGTGAGAGAGCTCCTCGAAGCGATCGTGGTCTCCGCTCGGGCGGGGCGGAGAGCCAGGCTCGGTTCCAGGGCCGATCGAGGCGCGACGGTCCCCTTCGGCGTGGCCTTGGCCGCCGGAACCCTCTTCGTCGTAGTGCGAGGGCTGGGCATATGAAGCGGCGGCGCGGCCAGACAGTAGTCGAGGTGGTCGTAATCCTTCCGTTGCTCCTGCTCTTCGTGCTCGGCCTCATTCAGTACGCGCTCGTGCTCCAGGCGAAGCAGGTCGTCAATGCGGCAGCCTGGCGCGGGGCTCGAGCGGCGGCCGTCGCGGCCGACTACGATGGATGGCCGGGCTGGGATCTGCTGCCGCGCCTTCAGCTCGCCGCCGTCTCCGTGAGCTCGCCGGTGCCGCCGCCACCGAACGTGGAGAAGCGGATCCGAGCAGCCGCGCGCGACTTGGTTCCCGCCGAAGAGCAGATCCATATCGAAGACCTCTTGAGTCGAGTTGCCTACGCCATCGACCAGGCAAACCTCGAGGTGCAGCGCCAACACCTCACCGAGATCGGCCCCACCGGGGACCCGATCCCATCAGTGACAGTGCTCGTCAGCTTCCGCTTTCCCTTGCAGCTGCCCCTGGTCGACCTGCTCTTCGATCGCATCGACGGCAGGGTCGACCGCCGAATGCTGCTCAGCTCGCGCTGCACCCTTCCGGTGGAGCCGGCATGAGGCCCCGCCGTGCATCTGACTCGGGCCAAGCCATCGTGGTCTTGCTGGTCGGCGTGCTGATCGCCACCCTCTTCATGGTGGCGGGGATCGAGGTCGCCCGTTTGGTCCACCGCGGCGTCGCCGGGCAGAATGCGGCCGACGGGGCGGCCCGCGCGGCGGCGACCTGGCAGGCGCGCGGCCTGAACATCATCGGCGCCGCGAATGTCGCCCAGAGCCTGCTCCTGATGGAGTATGTGCTGCCCTTCCCGGGGATGGACGCCTTCGAGCCCCAACTGGCCGAGGCGGGGCGAGACATCGCGGCGATTCAGGATTCCGTCGCCGAGCTTTTCCCGGCCATCGGAATCATCGCTGCCTCGGCGTCAGCAAGACGCGCGGGCATGGATCCCATCTCGGCGACCGAGCTCCGGTCGATCGGCTTCGACGAGGCCGCGGATTGGCTCGACGAGCTCGAAGGCTCCGGAGACCTGGGCAGGGAGCTGGCCTCATCCATGCACGCCGTGCCGGTTGGAGGGAGTGAAGGCGAGCCGCCCTTCTCGCTGGGAGTTCATGCCGCCACTAACAGAGAACTTGCGGAGCTCGCTTCGGACTTCCTCGCCAGCGACGAGAACGCGCTCGACATGATCTTCGGGCAGTTTGACGCGCCGATCTTCGCCACCGATCAGGCGCCGGTTCTGCTCTTCGGCAACCACGGCCAGGGTGACTTCTCTCTCACTCAGGCCCCCGGCGCCGAAGAGGACGTGATGCAGATCGCCTACCTGGCGGCCCCCGGCGTCTACGGGATCGAGACGGTCGTCACCTTTCGCGGAAAAGAGAAGCTGGCGAGCTTCCTCGGATACCCGCCCCTGACGACGCCGATCGGTATGGACAACCTGCCGGTCGTGAGGGCTCTTGGACCGATCGATGCCGATCTCTTGGCCGCTCGATTCGGCTGGAGCAAGAAGCATCTGCTGCGCAAGAGCATCGAATTGGCCATCGAAGCGGTGCTCTGGGACCCGGAGTCCGGCTTCTCTTTCCAGATCTTCGGAGCGGGAGTTTGGAAGGAAGAGGGAGCATCGACCACGATCCTGGCGCGCGATTCCGGCTGGGATTCCGACCTGACCCGCGATCGAACGATCGAGGCCTTCTTCCTCGCGCGCGCTGCACCCGCGGCCAGCGAACCGACGATCGGCCGCATGGTTCTGCCGATCTTCGAAGCGGTGGGTTTGAGGCAAGTCGGGTCGGTAGGCGGAGATTCGCCATGAGCGATCGCCCGATCGAAGGCCAGGCCGCCGTCGAGTTCGCGATCGGCCTGCCGATCCTCATTCTGCTCATGGTCACGATCCTGCAAGGGGCGATGATCGGCAACGCGCTCGAAGAGGCGCAGATGTTGGCGAACAAGGTGGCCGCCGAGAGCGCCCGTTCGCCGGGACTGCTCCAGGCCGATCCGGCGCTTTTTCTCGATTTCGCGGCCTACGGCGCCCTCGATCCCGAGGAGTACATCACCTGGGGAGCGTCGTTCGAGGGGGAGCGAAGCTTCAGCGTCGGCACGCTCTCGGTGCAGGTCGAGTACGGCCCTCTGCTCACGGGAGCCGAACGCAGGGCGATCGTCGGAAGCGACGGCGGACCCTCTGAAGAAGAGGGAGCGGCGAAGATCCTGGGGGGCCTGGATTTCGGCCATGTGCGGGTCAGCGTGAGCACCGAGATTGAGCCCCTCTTCGGCGTCAATGTCTTTCACCCGGGGAGCTTCCCGATCCGCGCTTTCGCGGTGGGGGGGCTGGCGGAAGAGGGGGGATCCTAAGGGTCCACTCTAGTTTCGAGACATAGAGCACCCATCGCTTGTCGTCTCCTATCCCGTACACGCGTTGATCCCGGACCGCGAGGCGCCGCATCTCTCCACCCGACATCGATGCCCGCCGAGCGCCTCCAATCGGCCTGCCTCGTCGATCCGGGGGCGGTTTCGAATATGCGAAAGAGCCACTCGTCGGGCTCATCGCCGCACGCGGCGATTGTGTGCCCTCGGTGGAAGATGCAATCCGTCAGAAAGACCGAGTTGTCGGCCGCAGCGTACGAGCCGATTTCGAATTGTGTTGGCAATTGTCGCGGGGCCACTCTAGTTCTTCTAGTTTTGTCGCGAGTGAAAGAGCGGCGAATCCTCGGTGACGAATCGGTGCGGCATGTGATCCCGCCCCCCCGCCGGTCGCTGCCGATCGTGCCTAGGCGGCCTGTCAGGGTCAAGCCATCGAGCACACTGGTGCTGTCTTCGGAGCTATGAAAATGGAAGACGGTTCCCGCGCCGGCTCCGTGCGCCACTGTTCCAGCGACCGCCGTCGAATCCAG
>CAZFNT010000248.1:1416-1659 GCA_964520315.1 uncultured Gemmatimonadota bacterium | reverse complement strand
ACTGTACGCAGTCGGCACGGGATGCGTTGCCGCCAGGATGAAAGCGGCGAATGCCGGTGATATTTCCATGCCTCTACCCTCCTGCCCGCCTTGCCTTCCAGCCGCGGCGGACCAGCTCAGCGACGATCAGGTCTCGGTGGTCTCCCTGGATCTCGATCGTCGAATCGCGCACCGTGCCGCCACTTCCGCATCTCTGCTTCAGCTCCTTCGCGAGGGCCGCGAGCTCGCCGCTCGAGAGCGGGA
>CAZFNT010000248.1:0-1406 GCA_964520315.1 uncultured Gemmatimonadota bacterium | reverse complement strand
CGTCACCACGGTCACCCCTTTGCCCTTTCGACCCTTGGTTTGCCGGCCGACGCGCACGATGCCGTCGCTTGGCGCGGCGGGGGGAGGCGGACCCTTCCGGCGGCAAACGCATCGGCCCATGGGGCGCCCGCAGCTCGGGCAGAGGCGGCCTTGCTCGGTGGAGTACACGGGTCTGCTCTTCATTTTGGGATTGTAGCTTGGATTCACCCTCTCCCGCCCCGGCGCACGCGTTCAGAAGCATCGGCTGTCCGGCCGGTATTGGGTGGGCGACCCTTGTAGATTGCGTGGCCGGCGGATTCGGGGGCGGATTGCGCGTGCATATCCCAACCCCGGGTGTTTGGATTCTCTCGGAAGCTGCGCTCCGGTAGAGGCTTGGTCCGCGGGGCGCTCGATTGCGGTAGAGTCTCTTCGGGGGACGGCCTTTCGTCCGACCCGATCGCCCCTTTCTTGTCCGGGAGCGCCGCCAGTTGGAGATCACTGATCGAGACGATCGCCTGAAGAAGCGCTACGACCTGCTCACGATCGTGGTCGCGCTGGCTGCTGGGATTATCGCGATCTGGGGGGGGAACCGCTATTTCGGTGGGCAGATGAGGGCGGAGGTGGAGCCTGAGATCATGGTTCTCTCGGCGGCGCGGGATCTGGCCGCGGGCGAGCCGATCACCGAGGATGCGATCGATGCGGTTCTCTACCCTGCGCGCGCGGTAACCGACGACGTTGCGCAGCCGAAAGATCGGGTCGTGCTGGTCGATCTGCCGCTGAGGGTGGCTGTGAGGAAGGGGAATCCGATTCTGCGCAGCTACGTGGGCGGGGCTCCGATCGACTCTCGCCTCTCTTCGCGGCTCGGGCCAAGCGAGCGGGCGATCACGATCGCGGTCGATCCGGTTTCGGGTTTGGCGGGGCATCTGAAGCCGAACGACAGGGTCGATATACTGGGGACCTTTCGGATCGCTTCGGCCGATGTGAGTCGCGGCGTGCGCACGAAGACCCTTCTGGTGGCCGTGCCGGTGCTCGCGGTGGGGGAACGGACCGGGATCAGCTTCGGCGGCGATCAGCTTCCAGGTCTTTCGATGTTGGCGACGAAGGGGCGCAAGCGCGGGAACGCGACGACGGTGACTCTGAAGGTGACGCATCGGGAAGCGGAGGTTCTCGCTCTCTCGAGTGAGACCGCGGAGCTTCGGCTGGTGTTACGACACCCCGACGACACGACGAAACCGGAGGATGCCGAAGAGATGACTCTGGAGCGTTTGCTCGAGCTGGATCCGCTCGAGCCGCGAAAGAAGGCTCCGGTGCGGAGGCCGGCGGTGACTTATGAGCGATAGAAAGAGTTGCTGGTGGCGATCGTTGCTTGTGCTTGCGCTATTGTGGCACGCGCGGGTCGCGCCAGCGCAGGCGCCGTCGATGCAGCT
>CAZFNT010000247.1:1933-6420 GCA_964520315.1 uncultured Gemmatimonadota bacterium | reverse complement strand
GCCATCTGGTGCAGGCCCTACCGCTGTCGCTGCTCGTGACGACGGTTGCCGCGGGTTACGGCATTCGTCGCGGAGGGGCAAGACGGATGCTCGGCTCGACCGGGATCGCCGCTGTGTGTGCATACCTTATGTACCAGCTCGCCTATTGCGCCGACTTGGCGACGGCCGCGACACCTCTCCACGTCACCCGCATGGGGGTCCCCGTGGATACGGCCATTGGAGAAGTGCATGTCACGCAGGCGCGAGCACGGCACCTTCCTTCGGTGCTCGATCTGATCGACTCGACGACCAAGCCCACCGATCCGATCTTCGTCTTCCCGATGGACGCTCTCTACTACTCCCTCTCGGGCCATCCCAATCCGACGCCCTTCGACGTTCTCGGCCACCACGCCTACAAGACGGTTCTGCCCGACGCGACCGCCGAGCGCTCGCTGGCGGAGCGACTTGTGGAAGCGGGCGTGCCGATCGTGCTGCTCGACGAGTCGATCTCGTTCCTGAATCACCCCCGCGCCCCCGAGCAGCGCATGACACACTATGCAAAGGGGCTGCTGGAGGAGCTGACGCGCTCCTACACGGTGCACGATGTGATCGGGACGACGCTCCTTCTCCGCCGCCGAAGCGCGAGGTAGCGCGCCGAAAACAGCCGCCTTGTCAGTCCGGCACCGGCCGGGACTGCCATTGTGACAGCAAGCAATTGTCAGCCAAGCCCCTAAGTCGTTGAAACTGCGACTCCAGTACGTTGGCACGCGGCTTGCGTTTTGGCCGGGCTTGTGCATTCAAGCGGTTCGGTCTCTGACCGTCCGCCCGCGAGCCTGCCTTCAGCGTTTCCGCACACAGGTGCGGATCCGCCGGAGAACCAGGCGCAAACCGAAATCGGAGCCGCCCTGGAGCGGCGAGAGGACCGACGAACATGGCCATCAAACCGCTGGGCGATCGCATCGTCGTAATGCCCAACACGGAGAGCGAGACAAAGAAGGGGAGTCTCTACATTCCCGATACAGCCAAGGAACGGCCCCAAGAGGGCACCGTTGTTGCGGTCGGAGCCGGACGGCGAACGGACCATGGTGAGATCATCGCCATGGAGGTCAGCGAGGGCGACAAGGTTCTCTACGGCAAGTACTCGGGGACCGAGATCAAGATCGAGGGCGACGAAGACGCATTGATCCTGCGTGAGTCCGACGTGCTCGCCGTTCTCGACTAGTCCTCTTCCACACCGCTGATCAACGTGCATCGGCGACGGAGCCGAGACGACCTCGACTCGAACCACACCACCCGCCTCACGCGGCCCTGGTGACAATAGGAACTGAACATGGCAAAGCAAATCGAGTTTCAGATTTCAGCCCGCGACAAGCTGATGACGGGCGTGGACAAGCTGTCCCGGGCGGTCAGCGTTACTCTCGGCCCCAAGGGCCGCAATGTCGTCCTCGACAAGTCGTTCGGCTCTCCCGTGAGCACGAAGGACGGCGTGACCGTAGCGAAAGAGATCGAGCTCCCCGATCCTCTCGAGAACATCGGCGCGCGTATGGTGCGCGAGGTCGCATCGAAGACATCCGACAACGCCGGCGACGGAACCACGACGGCGACGATTCTGGCGCAGGCGATCTTCCGCGAGGGCCTGAAGAACGTGACGGCCGGCGCGAACCCGATGTCGCTCAAGCGTGGCATCGAGGCAGCGGTGAAAGAGGTCGTGGCGGCGATCTCCGACCTTTCGATCCCGACGGTCGGCCACACCGAGATCGCCCAGGTCGGCGCGATCTCCGCGAACAGCGACACGGTGATCGGTGACCTGATAGCCGAAGCGATGGAGAAGGTCGGCAAGGACGGCGTCATCACCGTCGAGGAAGCGAAGTCGATGGAGACCACGCTCGACCTCGTCGAGGGGATGCAGTTCGATCGCGGCTACCTCTCCCCCTACTTCGTGACCGATCCCGAAGCGATGGAGGCCGTGCTCGAAAACGCGATGATCCTGATCCACGACAAGAAGATCAGCAACATGCGCGACCTGCTACCGGTGCTCGAGAAGGTGGCCCAGTCGGGACGCCCGCTCCTGATCATCTCCGAGGATATCGAGGGTGAAGCCCTCGCGACCCTGGTCGTGAACAAAATCCGCGGCACCCTGCCGGTCTCGGCCGTCAAAGCCCCGGGCTTCGGCGATCGCCGCAAGGCCATGCTCGACGATATCGCCACGCTTACGGGCGGCACGGTGATCAGCGAAGAGGTCGGCCTGAAGCTCGAAGCAGCCACGATCGCCGACATGGGCAGCGCGAAGCGCATCACGATCGACAAGGACAACACGACGATCGTCGAGGGCGCTGGCAAGACCGACGACATCAAAGGGCGCATCACTCAGATCCGCTCCCAGATCGACAACGCCACATCGGACTACGATCGCGAGAAGCTGCAAGAGCGGCTCGCGAAACTGGCCGGCGGCGTGGCCGTGATCAAGGTCGGCGCGCCGACCGAGGCCGAGATGAAAGAGAAGAAGGCGCGCGTCGAAGATGCCGTCCACGCAACCCGCGCGGCCGTCGAAGAGGGGATCGTCCCGGGTGGCGGCGTGGCGCTTCTGCGCGCACAGGCGATCGCCGAGAATGCGCTCGAATCTCTCACCGACGACGAGGCCACCGGCGCGAGGATCCTGCTGCGTGCCATCGAAGAGCCGGCGCGCTGCATCGCCGAGAACGCGGGTGAAGTCGGCGCTCTGATCGTCGCGGGAATCCGTGAGCGCAAGGGTGCGGAAGGGTTCAACGCGACCACAAACGTGTACGAGGATCTGACCAAGGCCGGTGTCATCGACCCGGCCCAGGTGACCCGCACGGCCCTGCAGAACGCCGCGTCGATCGCGGCGCTTATGCTGACCACTGCCGCGGTCGTGACCGATCTTCCCGAGAAGAAGGACGACGCCGGCGCCGGCGCCGCCGCCGGCGGCATGGGTGGAATGGGCGGAATGGGCGGAATGGGCGGAATGGGCGGCTTCTAGCCTCCCGCGTCCACGCAACTCAAGAAGCCCCGGGGATTTCGATTCCCGGGGCTTTCTTCTTGGGTCCACTCTAGAGGCATGGTGCGTGCAAGCAGCCTCTAGATCACGAGAATCACACCCGACAGTATGCACGGATCCGCATCGACGACCTGCAGGTACACGTTGCCGCACGCCCATGCGGGCACCGGAACCGAAATCGTCACATTCCCGAAGGCGTCGGTCTCCTCGTACGAATAGAGCGTGGCGCTGTTGTCCAGTCCCATCACCAATCCGGTGCAAGGGTAGCCGCCGGGAATCACGAAACTTCCAAGGCCGAGGGCGTAGACATACGCGACGCGACTGTTGGGAGTCGCACCGGTCACCTCGAAATCCATGAGGCCCGGGCAGCTACCGACCGGTGTCAGGGTGACCGCCTCAGCGGGGTGTGTTGTCGCGACCAACGCTGCGGACAGGAGCACAAGAAGCATATTGCGACATTTCATCGTGGATCTCCTCTGCGGCTCGCGGATGCCGATGCTGAACGGGATTTCGAGTCTTCGACGCGGCCGCATTCAAAGCCACTATAGACCCAAATCCAACTTTCGTCGTCTCCGGAGAGCCGCGCCGCCTTGTGGAACTTCTTCTTCCAGTGGTGATCGTCGAGCCTGGAGATCATCACGCCCTGGCTGCTCGATGCATGGACGAACTCACCGCCGCTCAGATAGACACCCACGTGCCGCTTCTTGAAAACGGGGCCGAGCAGCGCAGCCTTGCCTGCTTCCGGGTAGGGACCGTGGTTGCCCCAGGCCCCCCCACAGATCCGGACGTGAAGAACTCCTTCATCCGGTTCCTCAGTTCCCCGCCTGGGACGGGGAGACCCACGGCGGCGACCCGCCGCGGGCACGTGGCGGGAGTCGAGATCAAGGCCGCCGCCGCCCTCAAGTCCAGAGATCTGCGCGGTCTGCGCTTCTTGCAGGAGATCCTCGGGGAGCGCCTTGCCGGCGGTGTCGTGCTCTATTGCGGCCACGACACGGTCCCATTCGGCGAGAGGATCGCCGCGCTGTCCATCTGCGCTCTGTGGAAATAGGGGGCCGCGGGGGCCGCGCAAGAACAACTACACCCGCGACTCTCAGGGCCTCGCGGGAGAACCGGAAGACGACGCCGGAGGTGTGTTGAACCGCGGCGTTGACTTCGTCGGAGTCGCCGTTCCCGAAATCCGAGTCCTGAAGGAGATCGGAGCGCCAAGAAGCGCTACAGTTCGACTGAGGATTGGACCAACGATTGCCCCACACACCCGACAGCCAGCCCGGCCCCAGCAAGACGCGCGCCCTCACCATCTTGCGGAAGCGCTTCGGCTTCGAGCAGTTTCGCGAGGGGCAATGGGAGGTGATCTCGCGCCTTCTCGCGGGCCGCTCGGCGGCGGCGATTTTCCCGACGGGCGGCGGAAAATCGTTGCTTTACCAGCTCACTGCGTTGGAGTTCGAGGGCATCACGCTCGTCGTCAGCCCTCTCATAGCGCTGATGAAAGATC
>CAZFNT010000247.1:0-1903 GCA_964520315.1 uncultured Gemmatimonadota bacterium | reverse complement strand
GACGCGTTGGCGGCGCGCGGGATTCCTGCGCGGCGCATCGACTCCAGCCTCTCCCTGGATGAGTATCGAGCGGCGATGGACGAGCTGCGAGCCGGAGGTCTGAAGCTCCTCTATGTCGCGCCCGAACGTTTCAACAACGAGCGCTTTCGTGAGTTGGCGACCACGCTTCGGATCTCACTCTTCGCGGTCGACGAAGCCCACTGCATCTCGGAGTGGGGGCACAATTTCCGGCCCGATTACCTGAAGCTCGCGCGCATCGCCCGAGAGCTACACGCCGAGCGTGTGATCGCGATCACCGCGACCGCGACACCCCGCGTACTCGAGAGCATCCGCGAGGGATTCCGCATCGATGCCGATTGCGCGGTGCGAATCCCCTTCTATCGCCCCAATCTCACACTGATCACGACGCCGGTCATCCGGGCCGAGCGAGACGGATTGCTCCTGGCGCGCCTGCGGGAGCGTCCACGTGGTGCGGGCATCGTCTATGTGACTTTGCAGCGGACGGCCGAAGAGGTGGCGACACTTCTCGCCGGCGCCAGATTCCCAGCAGAGGCATACCATGCGGGTATGAGCGCCGAAGAGCGTAGCGACGTTCAGGACCGCTTCTTGGCCTCGGCCGACGGTGTCGTGGTGGCGACGATCGCCTTCGGCATGGGCGTCGACAAACCGAACATCCGCTATGTCTACCACTACAACCTTCCGAAGAGCCTCGAGAATCTGGCGCAAGAGATCGGCCGCGCGGGCCGCGACGGCGAGCCCTCGACCTGCGAGATCCTGGCCTGTGCCGATGATCTGACCGTGCTACAGAATTTCGCTTTCGGCGACACGCCGACCCGTGGCGCCGTTCGGGGCTTGGTCGATGAGCTTTTCTCGCAAGGGGATGCGCTCGAGCTGAGCCTGAGTGCCCTCTCACTCCGCCACGACGTCCGCACCTTAGTGGTCCGCACGATCCTGACCTACCTCGAGCTCGCGGGCCATCTCGAGGGGGGCACACCCTTCTACGCCTCGTACCGCTTCGAGCCACAGATGCCCTCGCGCGAGATTCTGAGCCGATTCCAGGGCGAAAGGCGCTCATTCCTCGCCAACATCTTCCGCCAAGCGAAGAAGGGGCGGCGCTGGCTCCACGTCGATGTGGACGCCGCCGCCATGGATTTGGGCCAGCCGAGATCGCGCATCGTGCGCGCGTTGGACCATCTGGGCGATGAAGGCATGCTCAGGGTCGAGGCCGCCCAGGTGCGCTTCCGCTACCGCAAGGTGCGTGATCCCGACGACGTCGCGGCGCTCGCGGACGAGCTGCACGCCCGGCTCATCGAGCACGAGGGGCGAGAGATCGAGCGTCTGGAGCAGGTCGTCGCGCTGGTCGAGCAGCCGGACTGTCAGGTCTCCGCTCTCGGCGGGCACTTCGGAGAGGCGCTCGATCGGCCCTGCGGCCACTGTTCGAGCTGTCTCGATGCGCAGCCGCGCCGCTTGAGCGAGCGTGAGAAGCCTGCGATCGAGAAGACGATTTGGGACGACGTCCGCAAGCTGCGTCTGGAGCACGAGGAGCTTTTCAACGATCCGCGGGTGGTCGCGCGCCTGCTGAGCGGCGTGAGCTCCCCCGCGCTCGCGAGGGCGAGAGTGACGCGTCACGAGCTCTTTGGAGCACTGGCGCACGTTCCTTTTCGGGAGCTCGTAGAGGTGTGCGGAGAACGGTCTTGACGCTGTCTCGCATGGCTGATGCGGAGGATTCGCGCGCGCGGCCACCGCGCATGCGTGGCTCATGGCTCACGAAAGGTGATTCCACTGCGTCCCCCAACCAGCATCCGCCACCTAATGCGCGCTTCGTCATGCGCCTCTTGATGCGCCTCGTGGCCTTATGCTGCGTTGGCCGCACCGATTTGATGCTCGACGTAGCTCCACTACG
>CAZFNT010000246.1:0-6445 GCA_964520315.1 uncultured Gemmatimonadota bacterium | reverse complement strand
TATGAAAAGGTCATTCCCTCGAACAACACAAATGTGTTCACTCTTGACCGCGAAGAAGGCATCCGCGCGCTAAGACGCGTTCGTGTGCTTTCACACAGCCAGACGCATCAGGTCCGGCTATCGGTCCAATCCGGTGCACTTTCCATCGCCACCAACACCCCCGAAGTCGGAGACGCTGTCGAGACCATCGACATCGACTATGACGGAGAGCCGATCGATATAGGTTTCAATGCGGTCTATCTCCTCGAATTACTGCGCCACATCGCGTCTCCCAACATCGTCGTCAGACTGGCTGGATCGACACAGGCCGGCTTGCTGACACCGGAATCGATCGACGGCGACGAAAGCTACCTTTCCCTCGTAATGCCCCTGCGTCTCTATACACATACCTAGTGTATCTCGAGTCGCTATATACACGGGGCTTTCGCGCACTGCCCGACCAACGCTTCTCGCTACCTCAGGCCGGCTTGCGACTTAGCGGAGGGAACGGCTCGGGTAAGACTACGATCCTCGAGGCCATCGCCTATCTTTCCTCAGGCCGCTCCAACCGAGGTGCTTCCGACCATCATGTGGCACGCCACGGTAGCTCCTCCTTCGACGTAGCCGGCCGCGTCGTTCGGGCCGACGATATCTCCTCGGATATATCCGTTCGCTGGCGTCCGGGGACCAAGAGAGTCGACATCGACGGTCAACGCCTTCCGCGTCTCTCCCAGATGGTTGGCTTGCTGCCCTTGGTCCATTTCGACGCGAATGATATTGCCCTCGTTCGCGCGGGCCCTCACGCTCGCCGCGCCTTTCTCGACCTGACCCTGGCTACACTCTCGCGTTCCTATCTAAAAACGCTGCTCGACTACCGACTAACGCTAAAAAGACGAAACACCATTCTTCGCGGGCGAAGCTCAACAGATCTCGATATTTGGACCCTTCAACTCGCCACACTAGGTACCAAGCTAACTCGGGAGCGAGCTCTCTTTCTCCCGGATCTCGAACTTGTTTCCAGTGCCATCCACGAGCAGATTTCACAACAAGAGCAAACGCTTTCATTCCAATACCGCCCATCACTTGCAGACGCTACGGTCGAAGCGGCACTTGCTCGCCTTCGAAACGCTGCGCACCGGGATCGTTCCGCCGGCTACACTACCGTAGGCCCTCATCGCGACGACATAGCTCTGCTCCTGGGCCATTGCCCCGCCCGCCACTTCAGCAGTCTAGGCCAAGCCAAGACCATCGCACTCTCTTTGGTGGCCGCGCGGATCGAGCTTTTCACGCGAGCGCTCGGACACCCCCCGGTCGTCCTCCTTGATGATCTCTCGGGCGATTTGGACCCTCAACGAGTCGACGGGCTCTCCGCCCTCGTGCCGACCAGCGCGCAGGTCATCGTCACCGATACCACGGCGGCACACCTGCCCGACCGCTTCTTGGCTTTGGAGGAACGCCGCCTCCGCGCGAACACATGAAGTTGTTCCTTTTCCCCTCTAAATCGTGGTAACCTCTTTCGTTTCCACAATTGCCTCGTGCTCTACCAAATGCTGGTTCGCCTTGAAGAAAGAACGCAACGCGCCTTCGCCCCAACCGATCGCCTCGCTGCTACCCAAAGTTATCAAGCAGCTCGGCCTTCAAGACGGAATAGGTGATCTCCAAATCCTCGGCGAGTGGCCAAAGATCGTCGGCAAGAGGATTGCAGCAACCACCACACCGACCAAGCTCCGCGAAGGTCGCCTTTACGTAGAGGTCTCCAATCCAGCGTGGCTACAAGAGCTCTCATTGATGAAACCGATCTTACTCACTCAAATACGCCGCGCGACCAAACGAGACGTCGTCAAGGATCTCATTTTCGTTAACCGAGGGTCCAAGAGGTGAATCAGAACCCAGCCCAGGAATACGCTGCTAGCAATATCCAGGTCCTCGAAGGGCTCGACGCCGTTCGCAAACGTCCAAGTATGTACATTGGCTCTACCGGGCTCGCAGGGCTCCACCACCTCGTCTACGAAGTCGTCGACAATAGTATCGACGAAGCCATGGCCGGTCATTGCACCAAGATACACGTTTCGATCGAAGCCGACGGCAAGGTCCGCGTCACCGACAACGGCCGTGGCATCCCGATCGACGTGCACACCGGCCAGAATCGTCCCGCGCTCGAAGTAGTCATGACCGTACTACACGCTGGCGGGAAGTTCGATAGCGACACTTACAAGGTATCCGGCGGCCTTCACGGTGTTGGTGTTTCCGTGGTCAACGCATTGTCAGAGACTCTCCACGTGGCCGTTCATCGAGATGAGTTCGAGTACGAGCAGAGCTACGACCGAGGTGTTCCGGCCTATGAACTCCGAAAAGTAGGCCCATCCTCCGCGACGGGTACTACAATCACCTTTCTTCCAGACACAGATATTTTCGAAACTACCGATTTCCATTTCGAGACGCTCGCGGCCCGCCTTCGCGACTTGGCCTATCTAAACCGAGGAATCTCGATTTCGTTCGAAGACAAGCGCAGCGGTGAGAGCGCCCACTTCAAGTATGCTGGCGGCATCTCCGAGTTCGTCGAATTCATCAATGAAGGCCGCCTAGTTCTACACCATCCCCCTATCTACATAGACCGTGAGACGAACGGAAACCGCCTGGAACTCGCCCTTCAGTACAGCGACGCCTATACAGAGAACATTCTCACTTTCGTAAACAACATCCATACGATCGAAGGAGGGACGCATCTCACGGGCCTACGGAAGGCATTGACTCGCATCTTGAATGAATACAATCGCGCCAGTCAGAAGAAAGACATCATTCCCCTGAGCGGCGATGATTGTCGCGAAGGCTTGGCCGGTGTTCTCTCGCTCAAGATCCAGGACCCGCAATTCGAAGGTCAGACCAAGACCAAACTCGGAAACTCCGATGTTACGCCTTTTGTCGAATCGGTTGTCTCGGAGGCGCTAGCGACATTTCTCGAGGAGCACCCGGCCGAGGCGAAAAGAATCGTCGAGAAGACCACGCTCTCGGCACGCGCCCGCGAGGCAGCGCGAAAAGCCAGAGAGCTGACGCGCAGAAAGACCGCTCTTGATTCAGGCAGCCTGCCCGGCAAGCTCGCGGACTGCACGAGTCGAGATCCCCTTGAGAGTGAAATCTACCTTGTCGAGGGCGACTCCGCGGGCGGTTCGGCTAAAGGGGGCCGTGATCGCACATTTCAGGCGATTCTTCCGCTTCGGGGCAAGATACTCAATGTCGAGAAGGCCAGAATAGACAAGATCCTGGCCAACAATGAGATAAGGACAATCATCACCGCGATGGGAACCGGCATCGGGGCCGATGACTTCAATCTGAGCAAGGCGCGCTACCACAAGATCATCATTATGACCGACGCGGACGTCGACGGCGCGCACATACGAACACTTCTGCTCACGTTTTTTTATCGCTATATGCACGAGCTCATCGAGGCGAATTATTTGTACATAGCACTACCTCCACTTTACCGAGTCGCCAACAAGAAGCACGCTCACTATGCGTGGGATGACGACGAGTTGGAGAGACTTCGCCAGGAGCTCGGAGAGAGCGGCGTTCACGTCCAACGCTATAAGGGTCTTGGCGAAATGAACCCAGACCAGCTTTGGGCCACGACGATGGACCCGGAGACCCGCACGCTTCAGCGCGTGTCGCTAGAGGACGCGGTCGCGGCCGATCATGTCTTCTCGGTGCTGATGGGGGACCAGGTGGAGCCGCGGCGGCGCTTCATCGAAGAGAACGCCGTCGGAATTCGCAATCTCGATATTTGAGTGAAGCCGACAGAGCCTAGAATCCCGGCGCGAACCGGCCAATAGGAAACGCCATGTCTGAAGGTCATATCGTAGAGGTTCTCATCGAAGAGGAGATGAAGAAGTCGTACATCGACTATTCGATGAGCGTCATCATTGGTCGTGCCCTCCCGGACGTCCGGGATGGGCTGAAGCCGGTCCACCGCAGAATACTTTACGGCATGCGAGAGCTCGGACTGGCGCCGAACCGACCTTTCAAGAAGTCGGCTAGAGTCGTCGGAGACGTTCTGGGCAAGTACCACCCGCACGGTGACGGCGCGGTCTACGACGCCATGGTGCGTATGGTGCAGGAGTTCTCGCTCCGTTACCCCCTGATCAAGGGGCAGGGGAACTTCGGATCGGTGGACGGCGATGCCGCAGCCGCCATGCGGTACACGGAAGCGAGATTAGCATCGCTTGCCGACGAATTGCTCCGCGACATCGACAAAGATACGGTCGACTTCGTACCGAACTTCGACGAGAGTCTCGAAGAACCTTCCGTTCTCCCCACGGTCTTGCCGAATCTGCTCGTGAACGGTTCTTCAGGAATCGCGGTCGGAATGGCCACCAACATTCCCCCGCATAATCTGCGCGAGGTAGCAGCGGCGATCAAAGCGGTGCTCTCCGATCCCGAGATCGACAACCTGGGATTGATGCAGTACGTGCACGGGCCGGACTTCCCGACCGGTGGCATCATCTACGGAAGACAGGGGATCTTCGACGCCTACACTACGGGTCGCGGTAAGGTCATCGTTCGGGGTCGCGCTGAGATCGAGGAGCTTTCGCCTTCGGGACGAGAGCGGATCCTAATAACCGAAATCCCCTTCATGGTAAACAAGAGCACCATGATCGAGAAGATAGCGGAGCTCGTCAGAGACAAGAGAATCGAAGGCATTTCGGACATTAGAGACGAATCAGATCGCGACGGAATGAGAGTCGTAATAGAGCTGAAACGCGACGCCTACGGCGAGGTCGTGCGAAATCTGCTCTATAAGCACACGCAGCTACAAACGACTTTCGGCGCCAACATGCTTGCTTTGGATGGCAATCAGCCCCGGCTGATGACTCTGCGCCGGATCTTGGATCGTTACATATCGTTCCGCCGCACCGTGGTCGAGCGACGAACGCGATTCGATCTCGACAAGGCCCAAAAGCGAGCTCATATCTTGGAAGGCTTGAAGATCGCCTTGGATCGCATCGAGGAGGTGATCGCTCTGATTCGCGCCTCGGCCGATGCCGAAAGCGCGAAGGAGGGCTTGATTCAAGAGCTCGGTCTCTCCGCGCAGCAAGCCAAGGCTATTCTGGAAATGAGGCTGCAGAGGCTAACAGGGCTCGAAAGAGAGAAGATCGAGGCGGATCTGGCCGAAACCCGAACTTTGATCGCGGAGCTTTGCGAGATTCTCGCCAGCGCCGCGCGTATCGACGAGATCATCTCCAGCGAGCTTGACGAGGTCACGAACAGACATGGAGATGAGCGGCGAACCGAGATTGTAGAAGCAAGCGGCGATTTCAATGTGGAGGACCTGATCGCCGAAGAGGATATGGTGATCACAATCTCTCACCACGGGTACGTGAAGCGTTTGCCCACCCATACTTATCGCACCCAACGACGCGGAGGCAAAGGGCTGACCGGTGTCAAGACCAGAGAAGAGGACTTCCCTGAGCATATCTTCGTCGCGTCGACACATAGCTACATACTCTTTTTCACGAATAGGGGCATTTGTCGTTGGCTGAAGGTTCATGAGATTCCTACGGCCGGCAGAACTTCGCGAGGAAAAGCGATTGTCAATCTGATTCCCCTAGACAAGGACGAGAAGATCAGGGCCTATGTTCCGGTGCGTGATTTCTCCGGAGATCGATATGTGATCTTCGCGACCGAGGCCGGTCTCGTGAAGAAGACTGCGCTCTCGGCGTTCTCGCGCCCGCGAAAGGCGGGCATACGGGCCATCGCGATAGAGGAAGGTGATGCGTTGATCGGTGCGGCAATCAATAACCCCGGGGTCGACTTGATGTTGGCTACTCGCAGGGGGCAGTGCATTCGTTTCAGCGAATCGGATGCTCGACCGATGGGTCGCGTCACAAGAGGAGTCAGAGGGATTCGTTTGAGGCAAGACGACCGCGTGGTTTCTCTGTTGATGCTCGACGAGGGAGTTTCGGTGTTCACCGTTTGTGAGCGCGGCTATGGCAAGATGACCAATACGCCGGAGTACCGAAAGCAGCATCGAGGCGGAGTGGGGATCCGGAACATCGTCTGCTCCGACCGCAACGGACGTGTCATCGCCGCGCTGGCGGTAACAGCCGACGAGGAGATGATCCTGCTCTCGGCCGATGGCGTGGTGATTCGCTCTCCGGTGCACGCCTTCCGCTCGATCGGCCGATCGACGCAAGGCGTGCGCCTCATGGACCTGCGAGGAGACGATCTCATCGTCGACGTCGCCAAGCTCGCGGCCGAGGAGATAGAAACGCCGGGGGCCGACGAAGAGGCCGAGGACGCCGAGGACTAGAGCGAGCGAAGAAACAGCTTCCAATGTTGGTGAAGCCGAGCGAGCAATGCCAGGCGGCGTCGGAGGAGATCTTCGGGCGTCTTGAAGCCGTCGCATGGCTCGACAAGGCGCTGCTTGGCGACGACGAGCGCACCATTGTCATCGATGGCCTTCTCGGCGGTG
>CAZFNT010000245.1:0-6479 GCA_964520315.1 uncultured Gemmatimonadota bacterium | reverse complement strand
GCTCGCCGATCGGCCATATCTGCAGCACATCTGGGCGCAATAGTCCCTAGCTATTTCTGCGTGGATCCTTACACTCGTGCAATCGTCATCAAGTGAGGCTCGATGGCTCCGCCAAAGCAAGAGAAGATCTACGCGCAAGCCGGCGCGATTCCGTACCGCCGGCTTGGGGGAGAGCTCCAAATTCTGCTGATCACCACCCGTAAGAAGCGGCGCTGGATCGTGCCCAAGGGCCTGATCGATCCAGGATTCGCGCCGCGCGACGCAGCTTCCAAAGAGGCATGGGAAGAGGCCGGTATCGCCGGCGTGCTCGCTCCGACCTCATGCGGCGCCTACGAGTACAAGAAATGGGGCGGTCTCTGTCGGGTCGAGCTCTTTCCGCTCGAGGTGCGCGAAGAGGCGCGGGACTGGCCCGAATGCGATGAACGTGCGCGGGTCTGGGTCGCCGCGACCGAGGCCGAGCGCAAAGTGCATCAGCCGGGGTTGGCGGCCGTGATCGGAGCGTTTCGGTGCAAGATGGAGTGTGCTTCGAGGCGAGACGTGAGATGAGACGATGCGCGCGCTTCAGCTGAACGGCGCCTTTGGGCTCGAGAACCTGGCGATCGCCGAGCGAGGGGAACCGAGTGCCGCACCCGATCAGCTCGTCTTGAGGATCAAGGCGGCTTCGCTCAATTACCGCGATCTGCTTATGGTCAGGGGGCACTACAACCCCCGGCAGCCGCTGCCTCTGATCCCCTGCTCCGATGGAGTGGGCGAGGTCGTAGATGTCGGGGGCGAAGTCAGCGGGTTCCAAGTGGGAGATCGGGTCGCGCCGATCTTCGCGCAGTCGTGGCTGCACGGAGATCCCGGCGCCAAGGAGCTCCGCTCGACGCTGGGCGGACCGCTCGACGGGGTTCTGGCCGAGTTTGTCGCGGTGCCGGCTGCGGCGGTGGTGGCCGTACCGGAGCATCTGAGCGATGTCGAGGCGGCGACACTGCCTTGCGCCGCGCTCACCGCCTGGAGTGCGTTGGTGACCCATGGACGTGTGGGGCCGGGAGACACGGTCCTCACGCTCGGAACGGGCGGCGTCTCTCTCTTCGCCCTTCAGTTCGCCAAGCTGCTCGGCGCTCGGGTGGTGATCACATCCTCCAGCGACGAGAAGCTGGCAAGGGCGATCGAGCTTGGAGCGGATCGGGGGATTCACGTGCCGAGCGAGCCGCGCTGGGGTCGGGTGGCGCGGGAGTGGGCGGGGGCTGAGGGGATCGACCATGTCGTAGAAGTCGGGGGCGCGGGCACGCTCGCTCAGTCCCTATCGGCGGTGCGGCCGGGGGGTACGATCAGCCTGATCGGCGTGTTGGCGGGGGGGAAAGAGAGCCCGAACCTACTTCCGATTCTGATGCGGAACGTGCGCGTCCAAGGGGTGTTCGTAGGGAGCCGCGCCGGCTTCGAAGCGATGAACCGGGCGATCACCGCGCACCGCCTGCGGCCGGTCATCGATCGGGTCTTCCCCCTGGAGCAGGTAAAGGACGCAATGGAGCGGATGGCCCTCGGGCGCCACTTCGGCAAGATTGCGATCGAGCTTTCTCGCTGAGCCGATCTGCTAGTCTGGGTCGTCTCATGGACTCCAAAACTCCGAGCCCAATATGCCCCCTGCCCGCAACAAGCTATTTGTCCTAGACACGAACGTCATCCTCCACGATGCCGGCTGCATGCGGAAGTTCGCCGAGCACGATGTCGCCATACCGATCGTGGTTCTAGAGGAGCTGGACCGATTCAAGCGAGGGAACGAGCAGATCAACGCCCAGGCCAGGCACTTCCTCCGGGAGCTCGACGGCCTCACCGGCGAGGTTGTCTTCGACGAGGGCGCCAGGCTGGGCGATGGACTGGGCCGGGTGAGGGTGCTTGTCAACCCCACGTGGGATCCCGCGGTGCGCGAGGTGTTCCAGGCGGATACGCCCGATCATCGCATCTTGAACACCGCGATCAAGCTCATGAAAGCGGAGGAGTACGAGACCGTAATAGTGGTTTCGAAAGACACCAATCTGCGCATGAAGGCGAAATCGCTCGGCATCCCCGCTCACGATTACACCAGCGACAAGGTCGAGAGCCTCGACAAGGTGTACTCGGGCCGGCGGGTGCTCGAAGGAATCGATGGCGCGCTGATCGATCGCCTGCACACCGCTCCCCACCAGATTCCCGCCGATGAGGTCGATCTGGTCGATGATCCGGTTCCCAACGAGAACTACATCATTCGAACCGGTTCGAAATCGGTGCTGGCGACCTACGATCCTTTCGAAGGACTTTTCGAGCGGGTCGAGCGGTGCACGGCTTATGGCATTCACTCTCGCAACGCGGAGCAGGCGTTCGCCTTGCACGCCCTACTCGATACTCGCCTCCAGCTCGTGACTCTCACGGGCAAGGCGGGGACCGGCAAGACACTGCTCGCTCTGGCGGGCGCTCTCGAGCGGCGCTCTGTGTTCAGGCAGATTTTTCTCGCGCGGCCGATCGTTCCACTCAGCAACAGAGATATCGGTTTTCTTCCCGGCGACGAGCAGTCGAAGATCGGCCCCTACATGGCGCCGCTTTTCGACAACCTAACCGTGATCAAGCATCAGTTCATGCCGCAAGACGACCGATACAGCGCCATCGACACGATGTTGGAGTCGAATAAGCTTGTGATCACGCCTCTTGCGTATATTCGGGGGCGCTCGTTCCAGAAAGTGTGTTTTATCGTGGACGAGGCGCAGAATCTGACGCCGCACGAGGTCAAGACGATTATCACCAGGGCCGGCGAAGGCGCGAAGATCATCTTGACGGGCGATATCGAGCAGATCGATCAACCGTACCTCGACAGTCTTTCGAACGGCGTGACCTATGTCATCAACAGGATGAAGGGGCAGAATATGTACGCTCATGTCACGTTGACCAAGGGGGAGCGGTCTCACCTGGCCGAGCTTGCGAGCCACCTACTATAGATCTATTCGATCATGTCTTGCATACGATTCCATCTGAACGGCAACATCATCGAAGAGAGTCGGGTCCGTCCCTCGGTGACTCTACTGGACTATCTGCGGATACATCTGGGGCTCTGCGGCACGAAAGAAGGGTGCGCCGAGGGGGATTGCGGCGCTTGCACAGTGGTCATAGGCGATCCCGGCGTGCCCGGCGGTCCTGTGTATCGAGCCATCAATTCTTGTCTCTTGCTCCTGGGCGAGGTGCATGGGCGCCATGTGATCACTGTAGAAGGGCTGGCCGAGGGCGAAGTGTTGCACCCGGTTCAGGAGAGCCTCGTTCGGCACGGCGGGTCTCAATGCGGCTACTGCACTCCAGGCGTTGTGATGTCGCTCTTCGAAGCCGCTCACCGCGCCGATCTCGATCGGCCCTGGAAGCTGGCCGACCAGATCAGCGGCAACCTCTGCCGCTGCACCGGCTATGGCCCGATCCGCGCCGCCGCGAAAGATGTTGCGGGCAGCCGACCGGCCGTTCGTTACTCGGCTCTGTTGAAGGGGGGGGGCGCCAATCCGCGGGTGTCCTTTCACTACACGGGGGAAGGGCAGGAGTTCGTACGCCCGGGGAGCCTGAATGAGCTCTGGGACGCGATCGATTCCGATGCGGACTACCGTATCGCCGGGGGCGCGACCGATCTCGTACTCGACTCGTCGCTGCCGCCAAGGACCTTGCCTCGCTTGATCGCTCTGAGCGGAATCGAGGAGCTACGCGGCGTGCGAAGGGGCACCGAGCAGTGGGACATAGGCGCGATGACCGCCCTGTCGGAGCTCGAAGACGCCGCGCCGGAGCGCTTGCCGATGCTCGCGAACATGCTTCGTTATTTCGGAAGCCGTCAGATCAAGAACCTCGGGACGGTGGGTGGCAATCTCTGCACCGCCTCCCCGGTGGGCGATCTTGCTCCATGTTTTCTGGCCTTGGGAGCGAGTGTCGTCTTGGCGTCGCGGCGGGGAAAACGTAGCGTCCCGATCGAAGGCTTCTTCACCGGCTACCGCGAGACGGCCCTCCGTCGGGGCGAGATCGTCGCTTCGATCGATGTGCCGATCCCGAGAGATGGTGCGATGAGCGCGGCCTATAAGGTATGCAAGCGGCGCGAGGTCGACATAGCGACGGTTTCCGCCGCATTCTTCCTTGATCTCTCCATGGAAGGGAGGATCTCGACCGCCCGCATCGCTTTCGGAGGTATGGCCGCGACACCCGCACGTGCCCCTTCCGCAGAGGCCGAGCTTCTCGGTTCGGAGCCTTCCAGCGCTTCTTTCGCCGCCGCCGCCTCGGCACTCGGGGAGGACTTCGAGCCGATCAGCGATCACCGTGGTTCCGCGTGGTTTCGCGGTACTCTGGCACGCAATCTCGTGTTGGAGTTCGGCGATTCCATGGAAGCGAGGCGTGGGGAAGCGCCATGAAGCGGACAACCTCGCTGCACCGCCCCCTCGCCCACGAGAGCGCTCGGCTCCATGTCACGGGTCGGGCTCTCTATGTCGACGAGCTCCCCGAAGCGCGAAACGCGCGGGTGGGGTTCATCGTGCCCGCTGGTGTCGCGCACGGTCGAATTGCTCGAATCGACAGATCGCGGGCAGAGCGAGCCTCAGGAATCGACGCCGTGCTCCTTGCCTCAGACATACCCGGTGGAACGTTTATCGGCCCGATCGCGCACGACGAGCCGGTCATGGCCGACGAAGAGGTCTGCTACGCGGGCCAGCCTGTCGCTTTGATCGTTGGCGAGTCGCTCGAAGCCTGCCGCGATGCCGCCTGGCTGCTGGAGCTCGAGGTCGAAGAGCTTCCGTCGATCCTCGGTATCGCCGAGGCCATCGAGGAAGAGTGCTTCTTCGGCGAGCCCCACATCATCCGGCGCGGCGACGCCGATGCGGTCCTACGAAACGCGCACACCCGAATCGAGGGCGAGCTATCGACCCCCGCCCAGGACCACTTTTATCTCGAGACCCACGCCGCGCTCGCCTTGCCGCTCGAGGGGGGGAACTGGCAGATCTTCAGCTCCTCTCAGAATCCTACGGAGGTGCAGCAGCTCGTTGCGCACACCCTCGGCGTGGGTGGGCATCGGGTCGTATGTGAGGTGCCACGCATGGGAGGCGCCTTCGGTGGGAAGGAATCCCAAGGCGCCCTCTTCGCCTGTCTCGCAGCGATCGGCGCTGCCCGCGTCGGCCGCCCGGTCAAGGTCCGTCTGACTCGCCCCGAAGATATGGCGATGACCGGCCCGCGGCACCCCTTCTGGTCGACCTACGAGGCCGGATTCGATCGCGACGGCCTCATCCAGGCGTTCAAGGTGAAGACCTATGCCGACGGTGGCTTCTCGCTCGATCTCTCCCCCGCGATCCTGAGCCGCGCCCTTTTCCATCTCGACAACGCCTACTACATCCCCACCCTCCGCTTCGAGGGCCGCATCTGCCGCACCCACAAGCCTTCGACGACGGCATTCCGCGGATTCGGCGGCCCCCAGGGGATGGCGGTCATCGAGGACGCCATCAATCGCTTCGCTGAGCGCACCGGTCGCCATCCTACCAGCGTGCGTGTCCGGAACTTCTACGGCGAAGCCCCGCGCGACCGCGCCCCGTACCACCAGTGCATTCCCGAACCGCGCCTCGAGCGGATCCACTCCGAGCTCAGCGTCGAGGCAGATGTGGAACGTCGCACCGAAGAGATCGTCAGCTTCAACGCCGACTCTCCCAAGTGCAAGCGCGCCATAGCATTCCAGCCCGTGAAGTTCGGCATCTCCTTTACCAACCGCATCCTCAATCAGGCCGGCGCGCTCGTGCACGTCTATCGCGATGGCACCGTGCAGATCAATCATGGCGGCACCGAGATGGGGCAGGGACTGCACACCAAGATGCAGGTCGTCTGCGCGCACGAGCTTGGGATTCCGCTCGGGCATGTGCGGGTAATGCGCACCTCGACCGACAAAGTGCCGAACACGACCCCCACCGCCGCCTCGAGCGGATCTGACCTCAACGGCCAGGCGATCGCCGACGCCTGCGCGAAGCTGCGTGCCCGTATGGGGCCGGTCGCCGCCGGTATGATGGGACGGCCCGGCGACGAGAATCTGCGTTTCGAAGACGACCGGATTTCGACATCCGACGCCGAGAAGTCGGTCCCCTTCCCTGAGGTAGCGACCCAGGCCTGGCTCGAGCGCGTCTCTCTCTCCGCGACCGGCTACTACAGAACGCCGGGGATCTCCTACGACATCGAGGCCGGACGCGGTTGTCCCTTCTTCTACTTCGCCTACGGAGGCGCCTTCGTGGAACTTGAGCTCGACGGGCGCACAGGCCGCCATCGGCTCTTGCGCGTCGACATCCTTCACGACGTGGGCGACTCGTTGGTCCCCAGCATCGATCTGGGTCAGATCGAAGGCGGCTTCCTGCAGGGTGTCGGTTGGCTCACATGCGAAGAGCGGATCGAGGCCCCCGATGGTCGCGTCGTAACTCTCGGGCCCTCTACCTACAAGATCCCCGCGGCGGGAGACGCCCCGGAGGAGCTGCGGATCC
>CAZFNT010000244.1:1917-6504 GCA_964520315.1 uncultured Gemmatimonadota bacterium | reverse complement strand
GAGGCGTGGCCGAGACGCAGGAGAATCTCGTCATCCGAGTCGCCCTCTTCCTCGCCGGCGCTCACCATCGCAAATCTGCGCTTCGAGCTCCCGGGCGACCCTGCTCGG
This sequence comes from uncultured Gemmatimonadota bacterium, assembly GCA_964520315.1. Taxonomy (GTDB): domain Bacteria. Next base: position 6,396 of record CAZFNT010000244.1, on the reverse strand, counting down.
AACCCGCCGCGCGATGCGAGCCAGATCGTCCTCGTTCGGCGCCGGCGTGGGATGGAAGACCAACTCGCCCTCCTCCGTTTCCGCGCACGCACCGTCCAGCACGAGCGCATGGAAGGGAACATTGAGCCGGAGGTCGGAACCGAAGCGTTGCACGAAGGTGACGGAGCCGCGGTGGGAGCGACTTCGCATTCTCCACCCATTTCACCCGCGGACCGGGATCGAGTTCGACCTGCTTCGGTACCGCCGGAGTTGGGGTCGAGTTGGAACCGTGGACGGTCGCGATGCGAGGTGCAGGTGCTCATGCCCGATGCCCGGGTGGGCGTCGCGCTGTCGGGGGGCGAAGGCGATTCGGCCGCGACTCTCGGTGTCGTGGTTCGCCAAGCGGGCGGCCAGGTGGAGCTTCAGCCGTGGAATCCCGAAGGGTCGGAGCCGCTGGGGCGCTGGTGACGCTTCGGATCTCGAACGCGTCGGCGAGGGACGCCGGCAAGGCCACCTCCTCGCAACCGCCGTCCAGCAGCTCGGCCACCACCGGGCGCCAGTCCGCCAACGCCGTCGAGTCGGGAACCTGAAAGCCCCCCGTCGCACTTCGTGGCATGTGGCCCACGACGCACTGGACCAGCTCGCCCAGCGAGGGCTCCTCGGCGCAGGGTAACCGCGCGGCCGTGGCCAGAGTCGCGGTCGCCAGGATTGTGAAGGTCAGGACAGAGGTCAGAACCCAGGGCAAGCGCCTTCCGGACCTCGTCCCTGCTCGATCTCGGCTCATTCGGAGACTCCTCCATGCTGCGGATCGCGCCCCCACCTCGGCATCGGCAGCGCGTGGCCCACGCTATGAGGAGCGATGCAATGGAGGTGCGAGTGTCCCAACGCCGCACAGTTCGAGAAGCTTTGATGGGGGCGCGCCGGCGTGGCCTGCCGCTTTTGCTCACGGGGATGCTCTTCTGGTAGGCTCAGCTCGAATGCAGCGGCGGCGGAAAACCTGCAGGTCGACCGGCCAAGATCGTTCGGCTCGGGCCACCACCGGTCGTGCAGTCGAGGCTCGAGTCGTCAAGCGCGACAGCGAAGCCTGAAACAGTCCATTGGCCGGTTTCAGAAGGAAGGGGAAGCAGATGAGCAAAAAGTTCTGGATGGCTGCCGTTGCCGCATACGTCTTCTCGATGGTTTACGGGTTTGCGGTTTACGGAGGATTGTTGGCACCTTATTTGAAGGGGGTCATGGAAGGGATCGGACGTTCCGAGATGCCCAACTGGCCGTATTGCATCCGGCCGGCCATCATCGCGCTAATCATGGCGCTTGTTTATCCCAAGGGGTACTGCGGCGGAACAGCGTGGCTCGAAGGGCTGCGTTTCGGAGTCATCATGGCGTTTTTGCTCGTGGGTGCGAGCGCCCTCGATTTCTACGCCACACTCCCGATCGCCGGAGGTACGGTCTTCGTCATGTACGTGCCCGAGTTCATCGGGATCTGCATCTCCGGTGCGGTGATCGGCGCCGTCTACGGGAATGTCACCGAAGGAAGTTAGGCCCCCCCTATCCCGCTTTCTCGCTCATCGCCTCCCGCACCAATCCGAAGCGGCGGTCGCGCCGCTGGAACTCTCGGATCGCTGCGTAGAGGTGGGGGCGCCGAGAATCGGGCCAGGGAGCATCGGCGAAGCAGAGCTCGGCGTAGGCGATCTGCCAGATCATGAAGTTGGAGATCCGCTGCTCGCCGCTGGTGCGGATGACCAGATCGGGTTCCGGCAGCTCCGGCCTGTAGAGCAGGGACCCGATCATCGACTCGTCGATCCCCTCGGGGGCGATCTCACCTCGCGCCACCCCTTCCGCGAGGCGGGCCACGACGTCGACCAACTCCGCTCTTCCGGAGTACGAAAGGGCCAGATTGAGCACCATGCCGCGCCAGCGCGCTCGGCAATATACGTTGCCGTATTATCAAGTTCAGCGGGCGCAGATGATCCTAATGGCGGCCCAGGGACTCCGGAATGATGAGATTGCGGCGCGTGGGGCTGCCGGACAATAAGGGCGGGACCGCCACTGCTCCTGCAACGCGTGCGCGGGAGGGGGTGGGCGCTGGAAAGGCGGTCATGCCCCGCCCACCTCACCTGATTCCCGCGGGTCAGCTTCAGTCGCAGCCGGCCAGTGGCCACTCGGCTTCCGCCACGCCGAGGCCCGTGATCGCACCGCCGTCGCCCTCGGCCAAGTAGTACGCCCGGATTGTCGACGCATCCTCGAGGACGTAGCTGCCGACCATGTACTGGCGGTCGTCCCAGGCGTCGGAGCCCTCCGGTGGATGGTCCAGTGCGACATCGGTCTTGCACCAATTGCGCCCTTTGTCGGTCGAGATCGCGTGGCCGAACTTGGTGCAGCCGCGCGTGGTCGACCCGTTCCAGCCGGCGCCGGTATAGAGGAGGTGCAGCGTGAGGGGGTCGATCGGGTCCTGGAGAAGAACCGGATTCACCACCCCTCCGTGGTCGAATTCTCTGCAGCCCCCGGTCACCAGCACCGGATTGTCGTTGGACTTGGTCCAGGAGATTCCGTCGGTGGAGTGGGCCAGGTGGATCTCGGCCATCTGGAAGGGACCGGCGACCGCGGCGCATCCGAAGGTGTAGGCCATCAGCCAGTCGTCCGCCGCGAGCCGAAGCACCGTCGGGTTGTCGATATAATGACCGCCGACGTCCGCGGTGATGATCGGGGCGGGATCGGCGGTCCAGGTCATGCCGAAGTCGGTCGATACCGCTCGGGCGATCCCGCTGGCGGAAGGTCCGCCGGCCTTGAAGTAGAGAACCATGTCGCCCGACGTGCCGGTGAAATGGGGCTCGGGGCATTTCATGCCGGTCCACCAATCCTGGACTTGATCGAGCACGATCGGGCCCTCGACCCAATTCATGCCGTCGCGGGAGGTCGAACGGTAGAAGCCGCTCTCACCGGGCCAGAATGCGAGCTGCAGGTAGAAATTGGCGTCCAGTCGCGCGATGCCGAAGCAACCGGCGCGTTCGAAGATCGGCTGGGATTCGTGACCGGGAATGCGGACGAAAGCTGTGGCGGGGTTGTAGGTCGGGCAGTCCGAGTTGGCGCATTCCGGGACCGGGCAGGGTACCAGCGCCTCCTGGATATGGATGCCCGACGCCAGCGCCTGGGCGCGCGGGCGGACGATCTCTCCGGGCATCCGGCAGGCCAGGGTGGGCCGAGGGAGCGCCACGAGGGGGCCGCTCGCGCACGCGAAGAAGAAGAAGAGGAGAGATCGGTTCTTCATGGCCCCGGTCCTTTCGGAAGGGTGTACTCGGCTCATGCACCGAGCCGGAGCGAGGGGATCGGTCTTGCAGTCCCGCTGCCGCGTCTGAATCGAGTGTATCGCGGCTCGGCCCGAGATGGGAGGGGGGGGAAGCACGGCTGTCAGCTATATCGCTCAGCGTTACGGCTACGATGAGAGATCCGGGTTAGACTTGGAGCAGGATGCGGGGGGCGGGGAAAACCGAGAGCCCTGTCAAAAGCCCGATACGCCGGCTTCACCGGGGGGAAAGGCATCCAATGCGGTTCCGATCGTGGATCGTCGCATTCGCAGCGACGGGTCTCGCCAGCGCTTGTTACGAGAACTTCAAGGATCCGGTCGCGGTCACCGTGCCGGCGGACTACCTCGTTTACACCGAAGACGTGGTCGTGGGCCTCGATGATGCGGTTCATGTGTACTACGCGGCTACATCCCCCGACTACGGTGACTTCGTGCGGAGCTCCTTCGATGGCGGGAGCACATGTACACGGACTCGCCTCGTTCACCAGGACGTCGTTTCTTCGTTTCCCGTCGACCTGCTCGCTGACGTGCAGGACGCGAGCTACCTCTATGGCTGCTACTTCAACGCCGAGCTCCAATTTCGCCGCTCCACCGACGGCGGCGACTCGTGGAACGCGCAGAAGACTATCGTGCCTTCCCCCGACTATGTGGACGACGCGGAGATGGCACAGAGTCAGGTGACCGGACGGATCTTGATCGCCTATGCCGGCAGCAACGATGAAGTTCTTTATGTTCGTCGGAGCAGCGACCGAGGCAACTCGTGGGGAGCACCGGTGGTCATATCGAGCCCTGGAAACCATATAAGGGTGCTCGGCCTGGATTTCGACGATGCGAGTAACGTTGTGGTCCTCTACAGCGTGAAGCCATTGGGGATGTTTCCGGCCGACGTCTTCGTCCGTCATTCCAGCAACGAGGGGAGCTCCTGGTCATTGCCCACGTTGATGCAGTTGGGCGTAGATCCGATGGACTTTCCTTGGGGAGCAGTTCTCGGAACGATCGGAACGATCCACACGACGTGGGTTCTCGATGGTGTATGCCGCTATAGGCGGTCGACCGACGGGGGAGCGTCATGGTCCGCGAGCGATATCGTGATGACGGAAGGCCTGGACGAGTCATCCTATCTGTACAGCATGGCCGCTCCTCCACTGGGCAGCCCGGTGTTGTTGGCGTATTCGGTCGTGAGCGGAATCTGTGTTACC
>CAZFNT010000244.1:0-1907 GCA_964520315.1 uncultured Gemmatimonadota bacterium | reverse complement strand
TACCAACATTTACTATCATGAGCATGACGGTACGTCCTTCGGCCCGCGGCGTCGGCTCAACAACTATCTCGATACGGTTACGGACTTCGCCGGCATCGCGTCCAACTCCATGAGCGAGATGATCGGGGTCCATAGCGATTGGCGCTGGCGCGGATGGTGCTTCGGTTCTGGAGACATATTCGCTTCGGTTTCGGATCCCGATGATCCTGACGATTTCGGTTGTTTTTGGCACGAAGATTCGATTCCCGCCAGTGCGCGCCGTGGCGATGCCATCTCGTTCTGGTACTGGGTGGGCAACTGGAGTGAGGACTCCGGCAGCGTCGACGCATGGATCACTTGGCATCACATCGAACGACCCCTCAATGGGAATCTCGAAGTCAGGCCGGACATCAGCCTGGAACCCCTGGAGGAGAGTAGATTCATCTTCTCCGGATCTGTCCCCACCAATGCCCCGCTCGGGTTCTACGTGGTCACCGTCAACGTGGGCACCTACCCAGACGAAGTGCTGGACTCGGACACGTTCGTCGGCGAGGTTGTTTCGGGTTAGGTCGATTCGATCTCGGGATCCGGGGTCTTCGCCTCGCCCTCGACCAGCGCGAGGATCCGCTCTGCGTCGGCGCCGTATTTTCCCCGGACGAGATCGAAAGTACGCTGTGCCTGATCTCCGTCGCCTTCGAGCAGATGGAGCTCGCCGAGCAGAAGGTCGGGCCAGGCGCCCCGCGGTGTGGCTTCGCTATCGGCCACGGAAGCGAGGAGCAGCCGCGCCTCCTCGTACTCCTCCAGCGCGGCGTGGCATAGCGCTTTCAGGCGCACGATCCTCACCTCCAGTCGGCGTGCGCTTCTGTCCATCGCTCCCAGCACGCGCAGAGCGTCGCGGTGGTGTCCCCTGCGTATCGCCTCGATGAGGCGGGCCTCCGGCCCAGCGAGCGCCTCCTCGGCCGGCGTTCCTCGGACCCGTTCCGAGATCGAGCAAGATCGACGGGCGGCGGGTTCTGTCGCTGGCGATCTCTGCGAGCCTGAATGCTGCGATGCCGGAGCCAGGTTATGGCGTGTTTCGGATGTGAGGCGGGACCGGTCTGGCCGGGAAAGGGGACCGAAAAGAGACCCCGATAGCGATCGTGCGGCTCGGGTTATCGTTAGATTGCAACGTGAACCCGTTCCCGGATCCGTGCCGCCCATAGGCCCCGACGACCGACCCCCGAGTCCGCTGCGTGGATCGAGAACCCGAGAGGAGGCCATAGGGGGGGCGCAGATTAGTAGTCGGCGTGGTGTGCGAGCTGAAAGCCTCGCCGGCCCGATGGCCGAGACGGAACACCGATTCGGCGCTTTGAGAGAGAGGGATACATGCTTAAGAAACTGAATATCGCGATTGTAACGGTGTGTAGCTGTCTGATGATGGGGACCGCTCACGCGCAGTTCCCCGTGACGGTGCTGCAAGATTGCTGGACGACCAACATCGAGGTGGCACTGGACCCGGAGCTCGAGGGCTACATGTTTAGCATGAACGAGCCGTTGACCTTCGTCTGGAAACACAAGATCATGCCCGCGTCTGCGTGCTCGAACTATGTGGCCAGCATCTTCGTCTTGCGGTGCATCGAAGGCAAGCCGAAGCCCACGGACATCGTGGTCCATTTTCCGAACCTGCGGGACGAGATCCAGCGCTGGGAGGGAGACCCGGAGAATCCGGAGATCCTTTTCTCCTACACAGCTCCACCGGGGTCGATCCCACCGGGCGATTTCGATTGGGCGATGATCGTGGAGTGCAACGACAGCGGCAATGGGATTCCGTTGGGACCCGACGGGGACATCGACGATGAATGCGGCGTGAACGTGGGCGTTCCGCCGATCTTCAGCGGCCCGGTGATCTTCGGGCCTGAGCCGGCGGAGTACTTCGATCCCGATCCCGG
>CAZFNT010000243.1:0-6506 GCA_964520315.1 uncultured Gemmatimonadota bacterium | reverse complement strand
CCTGAAACGCCATCAACTTCATCGGATCGAAGCTGGCGGGAGCCTTGTTGACCCGTTCCAACGAGAACAGTGTCACCATCTCGTCCCTTCGCAGATACTCCGTATGGTCGTCTAGAGACCAGCCGAGAAGCAGCAAGTAGTTGATGATCGCGTCGGGAAGGAACCCGATCCGTTCGTAGAAATCGACCAGCACGGGATTGAATGTGTCGCCACTTGTTTCGAGCCCGATTCTGGTCGCGACGCGAGCCCCGTGGCCATTGAGCTTGCTGAAATCCTGGTTCTTGAGGTACTTCGTCAGCTTCCGCTTGCTCAGCTTGTTCTTGCTTCCCGGCTCCGCGACGTAGGGAAGATGGGCGTATGTCGGAAGATCGTAACCAAGATCTCTAGCGATGAAAATCTGCCGCGGCGTATTCGATAGATGTTCCTCGGCCCGTATCACATGACTGATCTTCATATCGTGATCGTCGACCACATTCGCGAGATGGTAGAGACAAGTTCCGTCTGAGCGCTGAATCACATGGTCCATCTCTTGCGCCCAAGAAAAGCTCAGCTCGCCCCGAACCAGATCGCTGAGCTCACACGAACCCTCTCGGGGCATCTTGAGCCGGACCACGCTGGCGCGCCCTTCCCTCTCGTATCGAGCGCACTCCTCGTCAGTCTCGGCCATCCAGCGGCGCGAATAGATAAAGTGTCGCTTCGCCGCCCTCGCCACATCCCTCTCGGCCCCGATCTCTTCCGGCTTGGCGTAATCGCGATACGCGGCCCCCCGCTCGAGGAGCACTTCCACCGCCGACCGGTATCGGTCGAGCCTCTCCGACTGCCGGTACGGCCCGTAGTCGCCGCCAACCTCTTCCCCTTCATCCCAGTCGATCCCCAGCCACCTAAAACCGTCGAGAATCGGCCGAATCGTCTCGGCCACGTTCCGTTCCTGATCGGTATCGTCGATGCGCAGAACAAAGCGCCCGCCATGATGGCGCGCGAATAGCCAGTTGAACAAGGCGGTGCGAACACCGCCGATATGCAGAAACCCAGTGGGGCTCGGAGCAAACCGTGTGCGGATCATGGTCAAGTCGATCGGTTGAGGTGAGATGACGCTCGAAGAGCGCGGGAGTCTACCGCACAGGGCACTCGGGCGAAGCTCAAGGGCGCAGCCGGCCAGTCGATCCAGCAAACATGAGCGTGCAATCGGCCCCCGCCCCCCCCGAGCTCGACTGGAGCCGCTACTACAAGGTCGAAGCACGCGCTCGCCGCTTCCTCCCTGAACTCGATCCTGCCGAATCGGAACGCTGCGCCTTCGCCGAATCCCTGCTCCCGGCCGGTCCTCTCGGCCGCGTGCTCGAGCTGGGTTCCGGCGATGGACATCTGGCTAGCCGCCTCGCTCGCCGCCCCGGAGCTCGGGTCGTCTGCCTCGATCTCGTCCCCGCCCGCGCCGCGCGCTCCGGCCAACTCTCCGGCGCCCCCGCCCTATCCGCGCTCGCCTCGAAACTCCCCTTCCGCTCAGGCAGCTTCGATCTCATCACCCTCGTCGAGGTGCTCGAACACCTGCCCGACATAGCCCAAGTCCTCCGAGAGATCGAACGAATCGGCCGAGGCGGCGAGCTCATCGTGACGGTGCCCTTCGAGCAGAGAATCCCCCAAGTGATCTGCCCCCACTGCCTCGGGAGCTTCCCGGTCGACGGCCACCTTCACTCCTTCTCCAGATCTTCGCTCCACGACCTATTGGCCGCGCACGGACTCCCGCCCCGACACATGGTCGTTCACCGCATCGAACCCCCGCGGCGCTGGGAGGGCTTGCCCCCCTTCCGCGCCATCGGATCTAGCGGTCGCGCGGCACTCAAATCGGCCCTCCGCCGAGCCGGAATCCTGGACCTGCCACCGGGCCGCTATCTCGGCGCGTCGGTGCCCCTGAAATAGAGGAACATCCGGGGGGGATGGAGCCCCGCCAACTCTTTCCCTCGCATCAGCTTTCCACGCAAGACGCAGCCTCCTCTCCATCTTTGACGCGCACCCAGCCTCGCATTTTTTCGAGGGTCCCTTTCTCCCAGCCCTTTCCCAATCTCGCGGCCAGGAATTGAGAGAAGAGCCCGTCCAGAATCGCGCTCACCACGAGCAACCACTCGCTTCGTTCGATCACCTTCTCGACCGTCGTCGGCCCCATCGAGTTCGGGATTCTCAAACCCCGCGCATCGAGATCGTCGGAATCGAGAGTGAGCAACAGATCGGCTTCATCGGTCTCGATCCGGATCTTGAGCCGCGCCACCTTCTTCCCCACGGCGAGCGCCGCGCCGGCCTCGGCACACAGGGCGGGGCTCCCCTTGCGCAGCACATTCTCCCGTGCATCGGAATGCTCGGCCGAAAGAACGATCTGATCGTCGACGATCACCGTCACCTCTCCGACGTCTTCGATCTCGAAGCGTCCGTCGCTTTCTTCAGACGCAAACCATAGCCAGGTGAGGAAGTCGGCCCCCACGAAGCTCTTGGCAGTCTTGACCTTGAGCAGATCCATCACTCCTCCCCTCCTTCGAGGGCCGCCGCAATTCGTGCCTCCTCGGCCGCCCGGATTCGCGACCCCATCTCGGGCACCAGAATCGCCTGATCGATCGCATCGAGACTCGCGCCGCTGCCTGTCGTCACGCCGAGATGACCAGCCAGAGCGTAAGGAAAGAGCGGAGAGGCCTGCACCTCGAAGGTGCGCTCGAAAAGATCTCGGATCTCCGCCACCAGATTCGTCGAGGTCGACCCCACGAAGAGCAGCCCATCTCGTTTGGCCCAGATCAGCTCGTGAACGGCAATGCGGGGAGTCGTCTCGGACAGCAGAGCCAGCATCACGTTCTCTTTGATCTCGCGAAGCCGCCCCCGCGGCACAACGTCGAGCCCCTCCTCCTCGCGAATTCGCGCCTCCTCGCTGCGCATTCTCCCCTGTACGCGTAGCGGCTGAACGGTTCTCTTCTCGATCCGATAAGCGAGCCCGACATGGTTGTCGAAGATGCAATCGACTTCGGTGAAATCGGTTTCGAGCGGGTTGTCCAGAACCGCCCACCCGGCCGATGGACGATCCTCGTCTTCGGGCGTGAGCTCGCGAAATGCGTGCCTCTGAATCCGCTTCAACAACGAGCCATCGAGCCCGTCTGGAAGCTGGGTCGGAACGGAGAAACGGCGGAAGGAAGCGCCGCCACGTAGCAGGGCCAAGGGAAACCTCCGGAGCAAGTCGGGAAGGGGGGGATCGAGAGGGACGAGATGATAACCATCCACCGTTCCCTCTGTGCTAGCTTCCGCGCTTCCCTCTCACAGGAACCGGAACCGCCATGATTATGACGCACCCGCGGCACAAAGCAGGGCGATCCCATGACGCAGCAATGACGCGTCATGATGGGAGCGTCGCATGGCCCCCCGACGCCGACGCGATGGTCGCCTGCAGGCGGGTTCTGGAGCACGGTGAGAACTTTCCCGTGCTCTCGTTCTTGGTGCCTCGACGACTTGCGTCACACGTGGTCATCCTCTATGCCTACTGCAGATCGGTCGACGACTTGGGGGACGAGGCCGGGGAGGACCGAAGCGCCGCCCTCGACCGATGGCGTAGCGAGCTCGCCGGCGCGTGGGCGGGCGTGCCGGCCACCGACCCGATTCTGCGCGCCACGGCAGCCTCCGCGTCAGAGCTGGCGTTGCCGGAGCGGCCCTATCTCGATCTCATCGAGGCGAATCGGCTGGATCAAGGCCGGGTTCGCTTCGAGGACTTCGATGCGTTGCGCGCCTACTGCCGAAAGAGCGCCGACCCGGTGGGGCGTCTCTATCTGGCCTTGCACGGAATACGCGACGATGCGCTCGATCGCCTCTCCGACCAGATCTGCACCGGCCTTCAGCTCGTCAACTTCCTTCAGGATGTGGCCGAGGACCGGAGCAAGCGCGACCGCATCTACCTGCCCGCATCATCGATGAGCCGTTTCGGCGTGAGAGAAGAGGATCTGGACCTGGGCCCCGCGGGCCCGCGCTGGCCCCAGCTCCGCGCCCTGCTCGACTTCGAGCGCGCCCGCGCCCGCGCCCTCCTCGAAGAGGGTCTCGCATTGACCGATTCGCTCCGTGGCCGGCTTGCGGCGTCGGTCTGGACCTTCGCCCAGGCGGGATTCTCGACCCTCGACCTGCTCGAAGCGGTCGATGGCGATGTCTGGCGGAACCGGCCGTCGCCGAGCTCGATCGACAAAGCGCGGCTGCTGGCGCGCGCAATCTGGTGGCTCGCTCGGAGAGGCACGATCCGAAGGGGGATGCCACAATGACACCAGCGATTCGACGCCACACGATCGCCACCGCCTACTCGGTCTGTGGAGGCCTGACCCGAAAGGCAGCGCGCAACTTCTACCTCGCCTTCCTCTTGCTGCCTACCGAGATGCGGCGATCTATCTACGCCGCCTACGCCTTCAGCCGCCGCGTCGACGACATCGCCGACGGGGCCGCCGCGCCTCGGCGCAAGCAGGTGCTCCTGAACCGCTGTCGCCAAGATGTACATCGGGCCGCGCGCGGCGTCGCCCGCCGCTGGGATCCGATCTCCGTCGCGCTGGCCGACGCCATGGGCCGCCACGACATCCCGCCCGAGTATCTGCTCGGCCTGATCGACGGCATGGAGATGGACTTACGAGTCAGCCGCTACAGACGCTTCGACGATCTCTTCCAATACTGCTACCGCGCCGCCTCGTTGGTCGGCCTGATCTGCATCGAGATCTTCGGCTACCGCGGTGCCGAAGAGGCGCGGCGACACGCGATCGACCTCGGCATCGCGATGCAGCTCACCAACATCTTGCGCGACGTCTCCGAAGATGCCTCCCGCGACCGCATCTACCTGCCCTCGGAAGACCTCGCCCGATTCGGCGTTACCGAAGAGGAGCTGCGCGACGGCAGGTCGTCGCCTGAGTTCCGCGACCTGATGGCCTTCCAGGTGGGGCGAGCCCGCAAGTACTTCCGGCGCGGGCGCGAGCTGCTGCCGCTGGTCGATCCTGCCGGTCGCCTCTGCATCCAGACGCTCGGCGCCGTCTACAGCCGCCTGCTCGATCTGATCGAGGCCCGCGAGTACGACGTGCTCTCGTCGAGGGTTCGGATCTCCAGCCCCGCCAAGGCGCGAATCGCGCTCGGAGCGTGGCTGGGCGCGGCTCCCTCCTGGTAGCCGGCTCGAATGCGCGCTGGTCGGGCCACGGGGAAGCCGGTCGTCGTGGTGGGTGGCGGATTGGCGGGGATCGCCGCGGCACTGGCCCTCGGCCAGGCGGGTATGCCGGCGCTACTGCTCGAATCAAGGCCGGTTCTCGGCGGCCGCCTCCGGTCCTTCGGTGACCCGGAGCGCGACAACGGGCAACATGTCTTCTTGGGGTGTTGCGAGCGGCTCATGCGCCTGCTCGACACCCTGGGGCTCGGCGCCGACACCGCCTTGCAGGCAAGAGCGCGGGTGCCGGTGGTCGACATCCACGGGCGGATCGGGATTCTGGGATCCAGAGGACCACTGGAGGCCGCCGGCCCCCTGATCGCCTTGGCCTCGTATCGACATCTGAGCGGATGGGAGCGGGCATCGGCTCTCTGGGCGGCGGCGCGCCTCGACGCAGAGGCCCGCGCCGCCGAGACCGAGAGGCGCTGCGGTGCTTTTCGGGCCATGCTCTTCTCCGACTGGCTCCGTGGGCACCACCAGGGCCCCCGGGCGCGCCGCTACTTCTGGGATCTCTTCACGACACCGACGCTGAACGCGCCTCCAGAGGGTGTGTCAACGGCTGCGGCGGCCTTCGTGTTGCGCAAGGCCCTCTTCGGCGGGCCGGATGCCCTCCGCGTGGGATGGGCCCGATCGGCGCTGAGCGCCTGGATTCACGGCGCCGCGCTGCGGAGCATGCGCTCGCTCGGGGTCGAGGTGTGGCTGCGGCACAAGGTCCACCGGATCGTCTTCGATGGCGATCGCGTGAGCGGTATCGAAGGCCCGCAGGGGATCATCGACGCCGAGCGGATCGTCCTGGCCCTCCCCCCCCACCGCCTGCGCTCGATCCTGCCCGATCGACTGGCCACCCGCTCCCCCTTCTCATCCGCGGGGCGGATCGAATCGAGCGCTATCGTCGGCGTGCATCTGCGCTTCGACCGCCCGACCGGCGCCCCGGATATCCTCGCTGCCCCCGACTCGCCGGTGGAGTGGGTCTTCAACACGACCCGAATGCGCGGCGCCGAGGCAGATGCTGAGGAGGAGCTCTCGATCGTGCTCTCCGATGCCGGCCGGTGGCTTCCCCTCACGGCCGACCGGATCGTAGCCCGCATGCTCGAAGCGCTCCCTCTCGTTCTGCCCGAGGTCAGCTCCGCCCGACTCCTCGATGCGAGGGTCCACCGCGAACCTCACGCGACGATCGTGCCCAGTCCGCGGACCGAGCAGCTACGGCCGAGCCAAGCAACGGAGATTCCCGGTCTAACGCTCGCCGGAGCCTGGACCGACACGGGTGGGTGGCCTTCGACCATGGAGGGGGCGGTTGTTTCGGGGGAGCGGGCGGCGCGCG
>CAZFNT010000242.1:2878-6510 GCA_964520315.1 uncultured Gemmatimonadota bacterium | reverse complement strand
CGGGAGTCCTGAGGTCCGGGACAGGGAGTCCTGGGTCCGGGACAGAGAGTCCCGGCGACGCAGGTGTTGGAGGAGAATGGCGGCGTGCGGGCGTTGATGGTGATGAACCACTTCCACCATCTCGGGTTGCGACGGTGGCGAACGCGCCTTCCGGATGTGCCGGTCGTCGCCTCCGATCGTGCGTTGCCGCGCCTGGCGAAGCAAGGGCATTTGGGGCTGGGTTCGCTTTCCACCGTCGAGGGGCTGCTGCCGCCTCACGCGCGTTTTCTCTATCCCGAGGGCACCCGCAGTGGTGAGGCGTGGCTGCGAGTAGAGACCGCTCGGGGTGTTGCTTGGGCTGTAGGCGATGCTTTTTTCAACGTCGCTCACAATCCGCCGGGCTTCTTCGGCTTCATCTCCCGTATCACCGGCTCGACGCCGGGGCTGCGCTTTGGGCTCATCTTCAAGTATCTGCAACTGGCCGATCGACCGGTCTATCGGGAGTGGGTGAAGGAGCAGCTCTCACAAGATCGCCCCCGCATTCTAGTGCCTGCCCACGGCGATCTGTTGGAGGGCGACGAGCTGCCGGAGCGTCTGGAGGCACTCGTGCGGGGTCGGCTTGGATAGTCGTCTCTTCCTCCTCCGGCCCGGCGTCATCGCGGCGCTTCTCCTCTTGGCGCTCCCCGCCTGCCAACAACAATCCGCCCCACCGCCGCTCCCTTCGCAATGCGCTTCATCCCCCACCCTCGCCGGCATCGGGGAACACGCTCCGGCATCCACCCTGACCTCGCAACGCATCCCTCTCTGGGCCGCCCGCATCGAGTCCTTCCTCGACCGGGGCGTCATCCCCCTCATCGACCTGCAATCGAGCCTCGCCCGCTCCCACGGCGAAAGGTACCTGAGCGAAGCACTTTGGGCGATGGACGAGCTCGGAATCGCGCTGATCGCCTTCGACGGCTACGAGGAGCCCGAGCCGGCGGTCGACGAAACAAGCGATACTTACAACTGGGGGCGGTACCCCGAAGAGGTCGCTGAACGCTATCCCGATCGCATTATCCCCGCGACCAACGGCGGCCGCAGCCCTAACTGGAAGGCCGGTGGAGACGCATTTGTATCGGCCGTGGAGCGGAACATCCGCTCCGGCGTCTACCCGATCATCGGCGAGCTGAACTTCCGGCAGTATATGCCCGGCTGGCGCTGGGAGCCAGGCGCGACGGACGCCGACCGCTATGTCGATATACTTCTAATGAGCGACAATGGGCAGCGAATCCTCGCACTCTCCAGCGAGACACTAATCGCCGTGCCCGCCCATATCGAGCCCGAAGACCCCGCCCTCGAAGACCTCGAGGCGGCCCTCGTCGCCTACCCTCGCGCCAAGATCATCGCCACGCATTTCGGGCAGGTGCGCCGCCCGACGCGTTGCACACAGTTCGGCCCCGATCTGGTTCGTCGCCTCCTCTCCACCTATCCCAATCTCTACTACGACCTCGCGATCAGCTCGCCGGGGCACGTGCACTACGACCCCCGCGTTTTCGACGGAGCCATCTGGCGAGACGCCCCCGACGGCGGCCAGCTCCCCGAAGTGAAGCCGGAATATCTGTCGCTATTCGCCGAGTTCAGCGATCGCTTCATAACCGGTCTCGACTACGGCATCGGCCGCAGTCCGCTCGCCGCGCATCTGCGCGCGAAAGCGAAGAATATCCGCTTGATTTTGCGCGACCTACCGGAAAGCTGCCGGCACGATATCGCCTACGGAAACGCCTGGTTTCTGCTTACCGGACGGGTGTGGGGTGGTGGCTGATTCGCGCCGGCACGAGTATTGCGCAGATGCTCCCTATGTTTCATCACGTCGCTCACGCCAAACGCCACCAGCGCCTGTACTCCACATGGGAAGAGGGGCTTCGCCTTTTCGGCCTCATGCTCCGCGCGGGGCCGAACCCGATCGCGCTTTGTCTCATGCCGGATCATCTGCACATGGCCCACCGCGCGGACCGGCGTGCGGAGGTGGGGCGCGCGATTCGCGGCTACGCACGGTGGAGAAACCGGTGCCGGGGCGTCGAGAGTCATCTGTGGCGCAGGCAGCCGGCGGTTCAATTCGTGCCGCCGGGGGTCAAGCAATACCGCGTCGCACGCTACATCCACCTGAATCCCTGCCGCGCCGGACTGATCTCCGACCCTCTGGCCTGGCCTCTTTCGACCTACCGCGACGCGCTCGGTCTCAGCTTGCGGCCGGCCCGGTCGGTCGTGCAAGACCCAGAGCGCCTGCACACATACGTGGCGCGAGACCCGCATGTGACCTCGGACAGTGATCTCCCCCGCGGTGGACTGTTGCTCTTGGAGGAAGAGCAGGCGCTCGAGTCGATCGTGGCCGCCGTGAGCGAGCTGATGCGCTTGCCGGTGGAGGCGGTCGCTCAGCGCGGGGCGGCCCGGACACTCGCCTTCTGGGCCGCGCGCGCCCACACCCGAATACCAGAGAAGCAAATCGCCCGCCATTTCGGCGTGACCCGGCAGGCGGTCTACCGAGTCGCGAACGAACCGGGTGTGCAGAGCGAGCTGGTCGCGCAGGTGGCGCGAGACCCTCGCTTTCCGGGTCTTCGGTGGCGAGACTCCCGCCTCGGCGGTCTCCGGAGCACACAGTGGGGGGCGAGCTTGACAACTCGGACACACAGTTTGGGGTGAACTTGTCAATCCGTCGAGATGAGGCTCGAAAACGGGGGTTATAGCCGCCTTCTCAGGGCAAATCGCCCCCCGGCGAGGAACTTTGTCAAGTTGACACCCATCTCCGTGTTGGAGGTGTCAAGTTCGACCCCCACTGTGTGCCTCTCGGGGCGATTCGCGCCGCACAACGGTCGCCCCGACGTCAGAAGCTACATGGCGAAAGTGACACCCGCGCCGATCGCGAAGAAATTCAGGTCCATCAAGTGGTAGTCCGCGAAGGCGTTGAGCGTCATGGAATCGCTCATCTCATAGCCGGCCCCGCCGCCCACGAAGAAGCCGATCTCGGTGCTGGAGGCATCGAACGTCTGTCCAAGGAAATCGTACTCGGTCTTGAACAGGTGAACGCCCAGGCCACCGTTGACGAAAGGTGTAACCGCGCCGCCTTCGCCCATCGGGAAGTCGTACCGCGCGCCCGGCAGAATGGCGATGTCGCGCCAGCTCCAGTCCGAGCCGGCAACGTCCTGGCTTTTGCCCCACCACATCAGGTCGATGCGAGCCGTCACGTTCTCCATCAACGTGCCGATCTCGGCGCCACCGGTGATACCGAAAGTCGCGTCGACATTGTCGGGGGACACGAAGGCCGCGCCGACCGAGAAAGAACCGAGGCCGAACGACATCTGCGCTTGGGAGGGGGCGGCGAGAGCCGCGATCATCGCCAAGCTGGCGAAAGTCGAGATCAATCTCTTCATCGGAAACTCCTGATCCGTGGTCACGTTCACCGTGCCACCGCGGGTCATGGTTGGCGTCCGCCGGGGGGGTCCCGGGGGGCAACCGCTGTGGTCGCGGCGAGAGCCTATCAGATCGCCCTGCCGCCCGCGCGCATCCGAGCGCCCATGCTACCGTCGCGTCTTTGGCGCAAAGCCGAACCCACCCATGGTCAATGTTCGACAGATCGTCCCCGCCGCCCTGCTCCTCCTGGTGACCCTCGCGGCCTA
>CAZFNT010000242.1:0-2868 GCA_964520315.1 uncultured Gemmatimonadota bacterium | reverse complement strand
TCGCCCCGCCCTCGACGCCGGCTACATCTGGGACGACGACTCCTACGTCACCGCGAACCCGACGCTGAGCGCCCCATCCGGCCTGCGCTCGATCTGGCTCGACCGCAACGCCTCGCCGCAGTATTACCCCCTCGTCTTCACCTCGTTCTGGCTGGAGCACCGCCTCTGGGGCACCGACCCCCGCGGCCACCACGCCATCAATATCGCCCTCCACGCCCTCAGCGCCATCCTCCTCTGGCGCATCCTCCTCCTTCTTGGCATCCCCGGCGCCTGGCTCGCCGCCGCCATATTCGCGGTACATCCCGTGCACGTGGAGTCGGTCGCGTGGGTCACCGAGCGCAAGAACGTCCTCTCCGGCCTCTTCTACATGGCGGCGGCTCTGGTCTTTTGCCGATTCGAGAGTTGGGGAAGAGAAGGGGGGAGGCGATATGCCGATTCCGGACCCAGCCCGCGATGGCCAGCCCTGGCTTCGATGTCGCTCCATTGGGTCGGCGCAAGAATACCCAGGCATTTTCGCATCCCATCTGCGGCACATCTCCGGCCGATCGGCCAGCCCCGAAATCCTCGAAATAGCTCAGCCATTCCTCCGGCTTCGAAGCTCACCGATCGACCAGATCCGCACCACATCCGGGCGCCAAAATGCCTGGCTATTCTCACACCGACCCTTTTCGTCTGCGCCTTGATGAGCAAGACCGTAACCGCCACATTTCCAGCCGCCCTACTCGTAGTCCTCTGGTGGCGCCGAGGACGCGTCGCTTGGCGCGATGCCGCCTTCATGGCCCCCCTCCTTGCCGCGGGCGCCGCCATGGGCCTCGGAACCGCCTGGCTGGAGCGACATCACGTCGGTGCCCAGGGCGCCGAATGGACCTTCTCGTTCGTCGAGCGCAGCCTGATCGCCGGCCGCGCCATCTGGTTCTACGCCGCCAAGTTGCTCATGCCCCGGAACCTGAGCTTCTTCTACCCCCTATGGCGGATCGACGCCGGCGCCGCCTGGCAGTACGCCTTCCCCGCCGGCATCCTCCTCCTGGTCGCCGCCACCTGGTTGCTGCGCGCCCGCATAGGCCGAGGACCCCTCGCCGCGCTCCTCTTCTTCACCGGCACCCTCTTCCCCGCCCTCGGCTTCGTCAGCTTCTACCCGATGCGCTTCTCTTTCGTCGCGGACCACTTTCAGTATCTGGCCAGCATCGGCCTGATCGTCCCCTTTGCCTTCGCCATCACGAAGATCGTGCGCTCGACTCCAGGCCGCATCGTCGTGTCGATCGCCTTGATCACCACACTCGGCACACTGACGTGGCATCAATCTTCCATCTACGCCGACGCCCAAACACTCTGGACGCGGACTCTCGAGCGAAACCCCGACGCTTTCGTGGCGCACAGCGAGCTCGGACTGATCGATCGCCGGCAAGGCGATCTCGACTCCGCGTCGCGACACTTCGACGCTGCTCTGGCGATCAAGCCCGACTATTACGAAGCTCTGAACAACCGCGGACTCGTGCGTGCTCAACGCGGCGACCTGGCGCCCGCGATCGGCGACTACGAAGCCTGTCTCGAGATCTTTCCCGCCTACGTTCCGGCTCTGGTGAACCTCGGGATCGCCCGCTACAGAATCGGAAAGCCCGACGACGCGATTCGGGCGCTGCGCGAAGCGATGCACCTAGCGCCGAAGGGTTCCGAGATCTTGGCGAATCTGGGGGCGATCCTGGCGGCCCGCGGAGAGGTAGCCGAGGCGGCCGAGTTGCTCGACCGGGCGGCGGAGTTGGGTGTCGTTCGGCCGGAATCGCAGAGAGCGCTCGCGATTGCCATGCTGAGGAAGGGGCGGAACGAAGATGCCGCGCGGCGCTTCGAGGCCGCCCTCGCGCTCGACCGCAACGATTCCGTCTCGCACAACGGCGCCGGGGTCGCTTTCGGCAGGCTGGGCCTGGCCGAAGAGGCGCTCGCCCATTTCCAATCGGCGCTACGTCTCGATCCACTCAACGCCGAATATCGCTCGAATCTGAAGAGGGCCAGAGACGCGGTCGAGCGGCGGCGTTCCGCCCCCTTATCCAACCCAATCCTGACGCCGTAGAGATTGGCACCTACCCGATCGCGCTCCTCGCCCACACACACGGAGTCCCCTTCTGCGCCGCCCTTCCAGCCTCGACCATCGACCTCGTGACCCCCCACCGGCGCCGACGTGCCGATCGAAGAGCGCTCGCCCGACGAAGGGCTTTTCGCATGCGGGCGAAGGGTGGCACCGGAAGGGGTGAACGCGGCCTTCGACGTGACCCCGAGCGCGTTCGCGACCGGAATTGTCTCCGAAGTCGGCGTGCTGAGCCGTGCGCGTCATTCCCCCGAGATGTGAACCACCAGGCGACGCCCGGGCGCCCGCGAGCGGTGCTCCCACAAAAAGAGTCCCTGCCACGTCCCCAGACCCAAGCGCCCGTCGACGACCGGGATCGTCTCGCTGGTCGACGTGAGCGCGGCGCGAAGATGCGCCGGCATATCGTCCTCCCCCTCGGCCGTGTGGGTGTAGGCGGGATCCCCTTCCGGCGCCAGGCGCCGCAGAAACACCTCCAGATCGCGCCGCGCTGAAGGATCGGCGTTTTCCTGGATCACCAGGCTCGCCGAAGTGTGCTGCACGAACACCGTGCACATCCCGCTTCGAATCTCCGAAGCCGAGACGACCCCGGCGATTTCGGCAGTGATCTCGGTTAGCCCCCCGGGGCGGCCCGCTACTTCTATGGTTCGTTGATGTTGCCTCATACGGCAGAGCGTAGCGGGTCGGGGGGGGCCGATCCCGGGTCTTCTTGATTCTGGTGTAGGCGCACCGCCATCCATGCCCGGCGTTTCGACATAGCAGCGGGATCCCCGGGGGGACCGCGCATTGGC
>CAZFNT010000241.1:4416-6511 GCA_964520315.1 uncultured Gemmatimonadota bacterium | reverse complement strand
AGGCGTCAGCCTTTGACCGCGGAGAGCCCTCGTAGCCGGGGCCAGCGCATGGCGGTGCTCGTGTCGGTGCTGTGCAACCTGACGCTGCTCGGTTTCTTCAAGTACTTCAACTTCGCCCTCGACAGCTACAACGGATTGCTCGAGCTGGCCGGGCTGGATGCTCTGCAGTGGCGCACTACCCTGCGGATCGCACTCCCACTCGGCATCAGCTTCTACACCTTTCAGTCGATGAGCTACACCATCGACGTCTATCGAGGTCGCTCGCGGGCCGTCGGCGGCTTTGTCGACTTCGCCTGCTACGTGTCGATGTTCCCCCAGCTCGTGGCGGGTCCGATCGTGCGTTTTCACCAAGTGGCCGACGCACTCAGTCGGCGAACCCACACCGTCGAGACCGCGGCTCGCGGCGCACTCTTCTTCTCGATCGGCATGGCCAAGAAGGTCCTCCTGGCCAATCCCTGCGGCTCCATCGCGATCGCGGTCTTCGATGCGGATGCGGTGGGGACGATCGATGCCTGGATCGGGGCGACGGCCTACGCGTTCCAGATCTATTTCGATTTCAGCGGCTATTCGGACATGGCGATCGGGCTCGGGCTGATCTTCGGCTTCTCCTATCCGATCAACTTCAACTCCCCGTACAAGTCGAAGTCGTTCACGGAGTTCTGGCAGCGATGGCACATGTCGCTGATGACCTGGCTTCGGGAGTACCTCTACATTCCCTTGGGCGGCAGCCGGCGTGGAGCGCGGCGCACCCTCGTCAATATCGTGGCCGTCATGGTGCTCTGCGGCCTCTGGCATGGCGCATCGTGGAGGTTCGTGCTCTGGGGTGCGATCCACGCGTCCTTGATCGTGATCGAGCGGGCGCGGGGCCGGCGCGCCCTTTACCATCGACTGCCGCCGCCGCTCCAGGTGGCGGCAACCTTCATCGTGCTCCAGCTGACCTGGCCCTTCTTCCGTTCTCCCGACCTCCAGAGCGCCTGGCGGCTCACGGCCACGCTGGTCGGATTCGGCCCGGTTCAGGGTGCCGCGGGGCTCGCCGGGGGAGTGCTCTACCGGCCGGTTTCGATCGCGGTCATGTTGATCTCGGCCGGAATCGTCTGGGGGTGCCCCAACGCTTGGCAATGGTGCCAACGGCTCACCTGGAGCAAGGCCGCGCTTGCCCTCGGGCTGCTCTGGCTCTCCTTGGGAATGCTCATGACCCAGGCGCATAATCCCTTTATCTACTTCATATTCTAGCAATGGCTCCAGATCGGGACGGGAAGATCTTCGGCGCGGACCGAGGCAACCACCGCGCTCATGGGGGCTCGGCGCGCCTGCTGGTCGCCCTCTGCGCTGCCACGCTTCTCTCGGTGCCCGCGGTGCAGCACGTCGCCGAGCTGCGGGCCCCGGCACGGGCGGGGGCCGGCGCGGTAGACGGGGGATTGCCCCAGTGCTACGACGTGCTGCGGACGCTGCCCGCCCCGCGCGAGCTGGGCCGCGTGCGCGGACTGGACGACGCGCTCGATCTACTTCCGACCGTTCCGGAGCTGCTCGATTACGAGCGCTCGCTCGAGGGTGCATCCGTCGTCTCTCGCCTCCTCCGGCCATGGCTGCAAGTATGGCTTTCGCGCGTTCTCGGAGTCGGCACAGAGCGCGCCTGGATCGGCCGCAACGGGTGGCTCTTCCACGGGCAGGCGGTGACCCATCTGACCGGGCCCGGCTTTCTCGAGGAGCGCATCTTGATCCGCCGCGTGCGCGACGTCGCCGGGCGGGAATCGGCCCCGCATCCCGATCCGATCCCGGCCATCACCGACTTCCGCGACCAGCTGGCCGAGCGCGATATCGAGCTGGTGGTGATGCCGGTTCCTCCGAAAGCGGCGATTCATCCGGAGCGATTGTCGAGGCGCTACGAAGGAGCGACCGGCCCCATCTACAACCCCTCCTTTCCGGAGTTTCGGCGCCGCCTGGAGGAACGGGGCGTGCGGATCTTCGACCCAAGCGATGCGCTTTGGGAGACGCGAGAGGAAAAGGGCGCCGCCTTCTTGGCCACCGACAGCCACTGGACACCGGAAGGGGCCGGCGCGGCGGCTCGCGCGCTGGCCGCTTACCTGCGAGAGAA
>CAZFNT010000241.1:0-4383 GCA_964520315.1 uncultured Gemmatimonadota bacterium | reverse complement strand
GGTGGCTCCAGTGGCCTACACGGCGACCGGGCTGGAGGTCGAGAACACCGGCGATGTCG
Organism: uncultured Gemmatimonadota bacterium; assembly: GCA_964520315.1. Lineage (GTDB taxonomy): Bacteria. The sequence goes on along the minus strand of CAZFNT010000241.1, from coordinate 4,324 downwards.
CCGTGATGCTCGGCCTGAGGGCCGCCGACGCGCGCCAGTTTCGCGAACGGGTGCGCATCCGGCAGCAGCGCGATCCGGCGGGCCGGCTCTGGGCCCCCGATCCACGATCCGAGGTGTTGGTGCTGGGCGACAGCTACGGCAACATCTACTCTCAGGAGGACCTTGGGTGGGGGTCTGGAGGTGGCTTCGTGGAGCAGTTGAGCGCCGAACTCGGCTGGCCCCTCGATGCGATCCGAATGAACGCGGGCGGGGCTCAGGCGACCCGACAGGCCCTCGCCACCGCCCTCGCCCGTGGCGTCGATCGCCTCGCGGGCAAACGCCTGGTGATCTACGAGTTCGCAATGAGCGAGCTGAGTTGGGGCGACTGGGAGCCGGTGGAGCTGGGGCCCGTTCCGCCTTCGGCTGCTCCGCCTTCCTCCTTCTCCGCCCCGGACGAGGCCCCCCAGGCCCCGATCATCGTCAGCGGCCGAGTCGCAACGACCTCGGGTGTGCCCACCCCCGGCTCGACGCCGTATCCGGACTGCATCGTCTCGATCCATCTGGATCGACTGCGGATCGAAGAAGGCTCGCTCCCGTCCAGCGAGCTGGTGGCCTATCTCTGGGGACTGCGCGACGATCGGCCGACCGCGGCGGCGGGTCTCGGCCCAGGGCAACGGGTGCGCCTGAAGCTGCTCCCGTGGGAGCAGGTCGAGCCGAGACTGGGCGGGCACCGCCGCATCGAGCTGGACGACCCCGACCTGCGCGGGCTGGATTCATACTGGGCGGAGTCGACCGCTTCCATCGGAGCCCCCGGAATCGCAGCGCTGCCGCGGCAGGCTGCAAGCGCCCCGATCTCCGTCGTCGAGCCCTTCCTGGCCGACATGGGCCGCCGGGCCGCCGAGGCCGAAGGGCGGGGCGAGAGCGTCGTGCGGGGTCGAGACAGTTGGCTCTTTTTGGCCCGCGAGCTGCGCCACCTCGGGGTGGGGCCTTTCTGGGGGGAGGCAGCGTCCGAAGCCAGCCGCCACGCCAAGGGGGCGAACGCCGATCCGATGCCCGTGATCCTCGATTTCCACGCACAGCTCTCCCGCGCCGGAATCGAGCTCCTCTTCGTCCCTGTCCCGACCAAGGCGATCCTCTACCCCGACCAGGCCGCTTCCGCCCCGGCGGATCCGGCCCTCGCCTCGCTGCCGCGACTCGACCCCCACCACCAGGCGTTCTACGCCGAGTTGGGCGATCGAGGCGTCGAGGTGATCGATCTCGTTCCCGAACTGCGCGCCGCTCGGGCCGCGGGGGGAGAGGAGCTGTTCTGCCGGCGCGACTCTCACTGGTCCGGCGTCGCCAGCCGGATCGCGGCCCATCGGATCGCCGAGCGGATCGATCCCGGCTCCTGGGGCGAGGAGCCGAGGAGGCGGGACTACGTCATCGAGCAGCGAAGCGTGGAGATCATGGGAGACCTGGCGCGGACCCTCGCCGATCCGGACTTGGGACCCGAGCAAATCCAGCTCGACTTCGTTCGCCGGCGGGTCGGAGATCGGCTGGAAGCGGTCGAGCCGACCGCGAGAAGTCCCCTCCTGGTGTTGGCGGACAGCTACGGTCTGATTTTTCACATGGGCGGCGAACTGCACGCGATCGGCGCCGGGCTTCCGGACCATCTGGCCTTCGAGCTCGGCTTTCCGGTCGACCTGATTGCCAATGTCGGCTCGGGGGTCAACGCACCCCGCGTCACCTTGGCCCGCCATCCGGAACGACTCACCGGCAAGCGCTGCGTGGTCTGGATCGTCGACTCGATGACCTTCACCGAGAATTTCGGAGGGTGGCAACAGATCAAGGTCCTCCCGTGAGGCCGCCGGCTGCCCGGCTCGGGCCCCTCCCCGCGCTTGCCTTTCTGATCGGATGCGGTCCCGAGCCCCCGCCGGATGAGACGAACGAGATCCGCGCGCTCACCGGTGCCCGCACCCGCATCGTGTGGGTCCAGGACGTCGGAGAGCAATCCGATCCGCTTTCGGAGCGATCCGAGCTCCGGCTCATGGGCCTCGATAGCACCGACCGGCAGGGTGCGCGGCCGCTCCTGCCCGCTGTGTCCAACTACGCAAAGCCGATGCTCTCCGCGAGCGGGGACCGGGTCGTCTATTCCGACCGGATCGACCGCTCGGTGTGGGTCGTTCAATGGGACGGATCGGAGCAGAGAAAGGTCTCTGATGGATTCGCGGTGGACATCTGGCGGGATCCCGAGACCGGCACCGATTGGGTCTACACAGTGGAACGCTTCGGAAACGAGGAGACCCTTCCTTGCCGTCGTCACGCCCTCGACACTCCGGGTCTCTCGGAGATCGTCTGGGACGAGGTCGATATCACCTGGGGCTGGCTCCGCGTCGCGGGCGACGGGCTGCGCGCCGCCGCCACCTGCCGCTGGCCCGACACCGGGCTCCTCGATCTGACCCTGCCCCGCTGGCATCGCTATCGGATCGGATGCTGGCCCGATATCGCGCCCGACGGAAGCCACCTCTTCTGGGCCTTCGACAGCCCCCACCGCGGCCTCCACCTCTCGCGAGAAGGCAGCCGCGAGTTCTGGCGGGTCGACCTGACCACCGCTCCCGGTGTCGAGGGACTCGAGGTCTACCACCCCAGGTGGAGCAACCACGTACGTTATCTGGCGATCAGTGCGCCCTACACGTTGGGCAACGACGACATCAACCTGTTCAAGGGCGGCCCACAGGTCGAGATCTATCTCGGGCGTTTCGATCCCGCCTACACCGCGATCGATGCGTGGGCCCAGGTATCCCACAACGATCGAGGCGACTTCTGGCCCGACGTCTGGATCGAGGGTGGGGAGCGCTCGCGCATCCCCGAGGCCGTGGCGACACCGGCGGCCAGCGCGGCCCCCCTCGAGCCGGGACTCGATCTCGCCAATAACTGGCCCGGCGACCGCAGCCGACTCGAGTTCCTCTGGCAGACCTCGGTGGCGGTGAACGAAGTGGAGGCCGCGCCGGGAGGAGCGCGCCGGTTCTGCCGGGTCGAGCCGGAGGGCCGCGCACGCTGGGGCCGATTCGGGGTGATGGAGCTCGCCGGCGGATCCTGTGCCGCGCCCGGGGCGGGGGAGCAGGTGATCGACGCGAGCGGGCGGAGCGGCGAGCTCAGCATCGAGGCCGTGGCGACACCGCGCGACCCTCCCCCGAATCGGGAGGGCACTCTGCTCTGCTTCTCCGACGGCGACGGCTCTTCGCAGCTCCGGCTGTACCAGAAGGGCATCGATCTGTACCTGGAGTACGCCGCCTCGACTCCAAAAGGTAAGGCGAGGGCGCGGCGAATTCGCGTCGCCGAGCTGCCCGACCCGGAACCGACCCACCTGCTCGTCAGCTGCGACGGAGCCCAGATCCGCAGCTATCGGAATGGCCAGCACGAATCGGTGTCGAATGCCGCCGAACTGGATCCGGCTTCCTGGGAGCCCGGCCCTTTGCGTTTCGGTGATGCACCGCTCGGCGGCTCCGATTGGTCCGGCTCGATCGAGGGGGTCGCCATCTACGCTCGGGCCGTCGGAGAGCGGGAGGCCGCCTGGAAACACGACCTGTACGTCAGCGAGCTCTACCGTCGGGCCGACACGCCACGGTTCGAGGTGCAGGGTCGCCTTCTGCGCCTCACCCAGACCCCGGACGCCCGCACCCTGGCCCCCTACCGGCGGGCACTGGCCGTGTTCACCTACGAGATCGACCCGGCCGCACACCACGGTCCCGACGCCGGCCAGATCCTGGTCGCCCACTGGACGATTCTGGACGGGAGGCGGATCCCCGAGCTTGCCGATCGCGCGGTCGGCGAGCTCTATGAGCTGGAGATCGAGCTCTTCGACGACCACGAAGAGCTGCGTACGGAGAGGATCTTGTTGGAGGGGGTCGACCTCGCCCTACCGCTCTACTGCGATGTCGCCGATCCCTGAGGCATCGCTTCGGCGTTGCGGCGCCCCTCGTCTTCATCGACGACAATTCGAGGCGTGGTGTTGCGTTCGCGCCGTAGAGTAGGCGGTGAGTGATACATACCTCTCCGCGGATGGCCGATGAATCGACCTGCGAGGACGGCATGGCAGGGGCAGGGAGCAGGGGGATTTCGCCTGGCTCGAGACCCGCTCGACCAAGAATCGGAACGACGCCCCAGATTAGAGCCGATGACGACGACCGCGACCATCGATCGATCTGCGACGCAACGACGGTGGCCCGAACCTCTCGCGAGGAACTTGGTGCGGTGACGCGAAGCTGCACGATTTCGCGACGAAAGCTGGTGAGAAATGCGGGTTAGGATCAATACTGCTCACTTAATGCTTGCGGATCTGCGATCCACGTGTCATCTTTTGTTT
>CAZFNT010000240.1:0-6532 GCA_964520315.1 uncultured Gemmatimonadota bacterium | reverse complement strand
TTGAAGTCAGATGGGAAAACGATCGCGGCCTACGGCGCGGCGGCGAAGGCGACCACGATGTTGGCCTTCTGCGGAATCGATCCGAGCAGCGTGGACTATGTCGTTGATCGAAACAATTTCAAGCACGGGAAGTTCATGGGGGGGAACCTGATTCCGATCCATCCGGTGGAAGCGTTGGTTGCCGAGCGCCCCGACTATGTGCTGCTTCTGGCGTGGAATTTCGCCGAGGAGATCCTCCGGCAGCAGCAGGATTATGTGCGGGGCGGCGGTAAGTTCATCGTGCCGATCCCCGATCCCAGGATTCTGTAGGACTAAAGCTCTCGCGTAGGAGGTTGCTGAGGAATGCCGAATGCTTGCCCCTGCTGCCCGGACGGTGTTCTCACTCCTTTCTATGAGGCGAAGGCTGTGCCTGTGCACAGTTGCTCTCTGCTCGACGATCGGGAGTCGGCCCTCGCCTTTCCGCGGGGGCGGATCGAGTTGGGCCATTGCGGCTCTTGCGGCTTCGTCTCTAATCTCGCCTTCGATGAAGGCTTGCTTCGTTACGACGCCGGCTACGAAGATCAACAGACATTTTCGCCGACCTTCAACGCGTTCTCCGATGGCCTGGCACGAGATCTAGTGGCGCGCTACCGCCTGCGCGACAAGACCGTGGTGGAGATCGGTTGCGGCAAGGGGGATTTTCTGCGTTCGCTCTGCGCGGAAGGTGCCGGTCGGGGGATCGGCATCGATCCCGCTGTGATTCCCGGCCGCCTGGTGGGTCTCGGGGCGAAGCGGGTCGAGCTGATCGCGGAGCATCTGCACGCCGATCATGTTCGGCTGCGGGCCGATCTGGTGTGCACCCGGAACACCCTGGAGCATATCCACCGGCCGGCGGAGTTCGTGCGCACGCTGCGGCGTATGTGCGGCGAGGATTCCGCTCCTTTCGTATTCGTCGAGGTTCCGGCGGTCGGTCGCGTTCTCGAAGAGGCCGCTTTCTGGGACGTGTACTACGAGCATTGTTCCTATTTCACGCCCGGATCAATGGCTCGCCTGCTGCGACGTTGCGACTTCGAGATCACCGATCTAGCCCTGGATTACGACGACCAATATCTCTTGCTTCATGGCCGTCCCGCTCCGAACGACGAGAGCCCGCCACACACCGCTGAAGACGCGGTGAACGCTTTCACGCCCTTTGTGAAGTCGTTTTCCGATCGGGTCGCGTCGAAAGCGGGTAAGTGGAAACGCAAGCTCTCGGATCTTCACGATGCGGGAAGCAAAGTCGCCATCTGGGGATCAGGATCGAAATGTGTGGCCTTCCTCGCCGCACTCGGGGAATCTGCGTATGTGAATCAGGTCGTCGACATCAATCCGCACCGCCAGGGGAAGTTTTTGCCGGGAACGGGGCTGCAAATCGTCGCACCCGCCGATCTCGTCGGCGATCCCCCCGATACAGTGGTCGTTATGAATCCGATCTATCTGGGCGAGATCCGGCGCATGCTCGAAGATCTCTCGCTACGGCCGGAGCTCGAGGCGCTCTAGTGTCTTGTCTGGGCTGTGGCGCGACCGGGGCTTCGGCTCTGTTCAGGCTCGATCGGGTTCCTGCCCTGTGCAATGCGCTTTTCGAACACGCGGAGGAGGCCAAAAAGGCGGCGCTTGTCGATATCGATCTTGTCGCTTGTCCGGCTTGCGGACTGATATGGAATCGCCTGTTCGAGCCGGCGGCGATCGATTATTGCGCTGAGTACGGGAATCCGCTCGAATGCTCCGCGACCTTCCGCGAGCACCGGGATCGGCTCGTCGCGCGTTTGGAGCGGGAGCAGGTGCTGGAAGGCAAGACGATTCTGGAGGTGGGTTGTGGAGATGGGGCGTTCTTGCGGGCTCTGTGCGGCGCGACCGGCGCCGATGGCATCGGTATCGATCCTAGCTGTACTCCAGCGGTCGAGAATCTGGAGCGGGGGGCGCTTCGGTTGATTCGCGCACAGTACCCGTTGAGGGGAGAGATGATCGCGGCGGATCTGATTTGTTGCCGGCATGTGCTCGAGCATATGCCGGATCCGCATGAGTTTCTGGAGCGACTGGAAGAGGATCTGGCACCCCACGGTAAGATACTGATCGAGGTTCCGAACGCCGAGCACATGCTCGAGGTGTGCTCGATCGGAGACGTGATCCATGAACACTGCCTCTACTTCGATCGTAGCTCTCTGGCCGCTCTTTTCGAGAGCCGGGGGTATGGAGTGGAGCTCAGCGAGGAGTTCGGTGGGCAGTTCTTGGTTCTCACCGCCAAGCGCGGCGACCGCGCAGTCGAGGCTCGATCCGCTTCGCCGTCACAAGAGTTGGTCGAAGCCGGCCGCTCGTTCGGTGTTCGCGCGAGGGAACAAGTGCGGAGATGGCGAAACAGAGTTTCTACGGCCGGGAGCGCCGGAGAAAGCCTCGCGCTTTGGGGGGTCGGCTCCAAGGGGGTCACCTTTCTGAATCTGGTGAACGGTGAAGGCCCGATTGCCGAGGCGGTCGATATCAACCCCGGCAAGGAGGGTAGATTCGTCCCTGGAACCGGGCATGAAGTGCGTTCGCCGCGCCGGCTACGGGATCAGCCGGTCGATACCGTGCTCGTGATGAACCCACAGTACGTCGCCGAAATCGAAGCCGAGCTGCGCTCCCTCGGTGTTTCGTGCTCGGTCGAAGGGGTGCTCGGTTGAGTTCAGTCGCCTTCCACCCGGTACTCGTGCACACGGACCGCGCATCGGTGGGCGATGATCCCGACCGAGCCACGCTCGAGGCTGCCGTCGTCGGCCGGCACGACGATCTGAGGCTGGGGGCGCTTTCGGTTGGCGGGCCATACGGTGAGCATATGTTGCTCGCTCCCCACGCTGAGGCGGAATCGATAATGTCTCCCCAGCGCGAGCTCCGAGACGAAGGGGGCCAGCCCGGCCCGGTGCAGGAGCTGAGAGCGCCAACGGCGGACGAGGCTGAGGGGTGTCTGCCCCAGCAATCGATCGCCGACCTTGCGCCCGCTGTCATCGATGTGAACCTGCTCACCGACCCGGATGCGCAAACCGGGACCGTAGGAGCAGTAGTAGCCGAGGCCGGTATTCCAGGTGGTGGGAATCGTGGTGCCATCGCCGAGCTCGTGACAGTTCCATTTGTAGAGGAGCCCGACATTGTGCGGCCCGGTGATCTCATGGACGGAGATGCGAGCGGAAATTGTGTAGCCGGTGGTCCGCTCTTGGCGCCCGAAAAGAACGATACGATCGTAGCCGGTGTCGGGTTTCGCGATCTCGAGGCAGGGAGCTCCCGAGACGCCGCGCCCAACCCGCCAGCGTCCGTCCACGACCTGGGCGACTTCTTCGGCGTTGCGCACCCCTTCGAGATCGAGCTCGAATCGGGACCCGCCGAATTGCGCGCAACGGAAATTGATCTCGCGTGTCGAACTGCCCCCGTCTTTTCGCCGCACCGTCAATGCGAGACGGTTCTCCGCGTCCAGCTCTTCAAGGCGGATCGAGTCGATCCCGAACACGCCGGCCCGGTCGAGGCGCGTACCCTCGTCGTCGCTGCGTTGCAGCGCTACCGGGCGCTCGGGGGAGGAGTTGAACGAGTAGACGAGCTCCCGCACGCCTTCGACATCATCGACCCGCCCCAAGACATTGAAATTCGGGAGCGCTCCGACCCTGGCGACGCCGCCGGTAGTCAGATTCCAGACCTCGAGCTCGTCATCACGGAACATAGTGCTTCTTCACACGACCGACTTTGGGGGAAATCGATCGATGCAGCGGCATGACGGTCCGATCGCGGCGATCGATCCGTGCCGCCGCTTGCCCTCGGTACGCCACGCCTTGACGGTCGATCTCGAGGATTACTACCAGGTCAGCGCCCTGGCCGGCTCGATCCGACGTTCCGACTGGGTGCGCTATCCGAGCCGTATCGAGGCCAACACCCACAGGCTTCTCGATCTCTTCGACCGCAGACACACGCGAGCCACGTTTTTCGTCTTGGGGTACGAGGCCGAGCGTCGGCCGGCCCTGATTCGAACGATCTCGGAGCGAGGCCACGAGCTCGCCTGCCACGGCTACGACCATCGATTGCTCACCGACATGGACCCTGAAATGTTTCGAGGCGACCTTCGCCACGCCCGCTCCTCGATCGAGGATGCCGCCGGCGCGGGGGTGAGTGGGTATCGAGCACCAAGCTACTCTATCACGAGGAAGACATTGTGGGCGCTGGACATCCTGGCATCTGAAGGCTTCGCCTACGATTCGAGCATCTTCCCCGTACACCACGACCGCTACGGGATTTCGGACCACCCCAGGCACCTGCACCGGCTCCGGCTCAGCTCCGGACGTTCGCTCATCGAGTTTCCTCCGACGACACTGAGATCCTGCGGCGTCAATTTGCCGGCGGCGGGCGGGGGCTACTTGCGCCAGCTCCCGTGGAGGATCTTCCATTTCGCGCTGGAGCGCTCCGCGAGTCGACACGGCATGCCTGGCCTGCTCTATCTTCATCCGTGGGAGATCGACCCCGATCAACCCCGCGTCTCGGCGAACCGCCTCACCAAGATCCGCCACTATCGAGGCCTGGCCGGCATGGAGAGGAAGGTCGACAAACTCTTGACTCGACTGGAATTCGCTCCGATGGGCGAGGTTATCGACTCGAGTGCCGAGTCGATCGGGGGATCATGAGGATCTACTTCCTGGCCCACCGGATTCCGCACCCCCCCGACAAGGGAGAGAAGATCCGCGCCTACCATCAGCTTCGCCACCTGACCCGCTCTCACGAGGTGACGCTCGCCACCCATGTGGAGTCGGCGAAAGACCTGGCCGGTGTCGAAGCTCTGGAACGATGGTGCGCGCGAGTCGATTGGGCGCCGCGCTCCACCGGGCTGCGCATGAAGCTCCGGCTCGGCACCGCGCTTCTCAGTGGCGAGCCGCTGAGCTTCGCGGCCTTTCGCACCGACGCGCTACGGCGGAAAGTGCGGGCGGGATTGCAGCGCGACAAGCCCGATATCGTCTTCTGCTACGGCGCCGCGATGGCTCCATACGTCATGCACGACACTTCCGCTCGCCGAGCGATCGACTTCGTAGACGCCGACTCGGCCAAGTGGAGCGCGATGGCGACGAGCGGGCCGCTGCCGCTGAGAAAGCTGTACGCCGAAGAGGCGCGCAGGGTCGCAGGGGCCGAGGTGGAAATCCTGAGCGAGTTCGACCAGGCGATCGTTGCCTGCGAGGGAGAGCGCGACGATCTTGGCAGAGGCGAGGAGGCGCGCGCTCGCTCGTCGACTCCACTCGTCGTGCTCGGCAACGGCGTCGATCTCGGCTACTTCCACCCCGAGCAGCCGGGGGCGCTGCCGATCGCCGAGCGGGAGCCGATCCTCGTGTTCACCGGGGTCATGGACTATGCACCCAATGTCGAGGGCATGGTCCGCTTCGTTCGCGAAGTCTGGCCCCGCGTGCAGGTGGCGCTGCCTCGCGCGCAACTCGTCATCGTCGGCCGTAATCCGACCCGGAGCGTGCGCCGACTGGCCATCACGCCCGGAGTGAGTGTCACCGGCGGCGTGCCGGATGTGCGGCCCTATATGAGCCAGGCGGCGGCGGCGGTGGTTCCTCTGCATCTCTCCAGAGGGGTGCAGAACAAGCTCCTCGAGGCGGCGGCGATGGGACTTCCCGCCGTAGCGAGCTCCCGCGTGGCAGGCGGTACGAATCTCGAGCCTGGCCGCGATCTGATCGTGGCCGATGACCCGGAACGCTGCGCTGAATCGGTGCTTCGTCTGCTCAACGATCGGTCTTTCGCGGCCGAGCTGGGGGCGCGCGCGCGGCACGCGGTGGAAGAGCGCCACCGCTGGGATCCGATCCTCGAACGCTTCGAAAAGGTGCTTCTCGGCCACACCGGGGCGGATGCATGAATCCCGGATCCGGTGGATCTCCGGCGTCGCGCCCGCGCCCGGCGATCGTGACCCTCTGCCCCGATCTCGAGGCCCCCGGCGCCGGCAGGCGCCACGTCATCGAGCGCGCCCTTGCGCTGGCGAGCCGGGAGGTGGATGTGGCGCTGGTGGGCCGCTCCCTGCCGCGAACCCAGGCCGCGGATGCTCCGCCTCGGGTATCTCGGCTGCGAGCCGCGGGTAGCGAGATCGAGCTCTGGCGGCCGCTCTCGGCGCCGCGATTCGCCCCCCGATCGATCGCGAAGGCGGCGGCACTGTGGAAGCTGCTGAGGTGCCTGCGGCGCAGTGGCCGCCTCGACCTGCTCGACGTAGTCGGGCGCGGAACCGCGAGCGCGCAAGCCGCCTGGGTGGCGCGGAGGCTCGGAATCCCGGTGTCGGTAACCCTTGCCGGCGCGCCCGAGCCCTTAGCGGCCGCGAGCACCAGGTGGCTGCGCCGGACCGACCGCGTGATCTGCACCGACGAAGCAAGCGCCGGCGCCCTCCGAGAGCTCGGAGTTCGGGAGCCCGCGGTGGTGCCGGAAGCAGTTGCGACCCGTTACCGCCCCCTTCCCCAAGATCGATGTCGCGACGAGTTGGGACTGGTACGAAAACGCCGCCTGGTCCTCTGCGTCGCCGACCTCGAGC
>CAZFNT010000239.1:0-6539 GCA_964520315.1 uncultured Gemmatimonadota bacterium | reverse complement strand
CGGAGTGGCGATCCAGCCGATTACAACTTCGAACATCTTACGGCGGGAGACCGTCTTGATCCCGCGGTAGAGCCCGATGCCGAGGAGAGCGCCGACGATTGCCTGCGATGTCGACACCGGCACACCCCACATCGAGAACAGGTGCAGCCCGAAACCCGGGGAAGTCTGCGCGGCGAATGCGCCCGGCAGGTCGAGCGGAATGATGCTGCGGCCGACGGTCTCCGCGACCCCTCGCCCGAAGAAGGTCGCGCCCATAGCGATCGAGAGAGCGCCGAGAATCGTGAGCAAGCGCACGTCTACAATCTTGTTCTCCAGGGCGATGATGGGGCCGATCGCGTTGCCCAAGTTGTTGGCGCCCAGAGAGTACGAGCCGTACGCCGCCGATGCAAGAACGAGCCAGGTCAGGACCATTCGTGGCATGCGCGTCTCGCTCATTCGCGCAAGAAGCGCCAGGGTCGCTCGGTAGATGAGGTAGGTCAGGACAGCCGTCAAGACCGGGCAGAGGACCCAGGATCCAGCGATGCTCAGTGTTTTCGTCCAGTCCATCGGCATGTCGCCGGCGACTCCCACACCCGCCACGGCGCCGACGATCGATTGGGAAGTGGATACCGGGATTCTGCGAAAAGTGGCGATCGTGACGAAGAGCCCTCCGCAGAGCAGAGCGGCGAGTGCCGCCTCTGGGGAGAGAGGGACGGTCACGATCCCCTTTCCCACCGTCTTGGCGACAGCGCCCCCCTGCAGGACCGCGCCCGCGATCGCGAAGACCGCGACGAGGGTGATCCCCACCCTGAAGCGGATCAACCCCGCGCCGAGCGAGGCGACCGATCTCCTCTACGTGCTCCTGAACCTCGTGGTCGTCGCGCAGCGTGTGCTGGACCATCCCCGGGATCGGCTCGTAGCACTTCGACGTCAAATCGCAGATCTCGCGCAGATCGTCCTTGATCTCTTCGGGAATCTCTGGCCGCGCGAGAAAGATCAGATCGGCCGAGTCCTCGGCCTTGTTCGCGACTCGATCGAGGGTCTCGAGCAGGTCGATATAGTCCTGTCGATAGGCCGGCAGAAACGCACCTCGGTGCATCTCTCGCTCTACCTCGAAGCGGATCAGATCGGCACCACTCTCGAGCTCGTGAACGTGCTTCGATTCCTCTTTGAACTGCCGGTTGCCGTCGAGGTAGTCGCGTACCATCTTCGCGTGCTCGGCAACCGCCTCCCCAACCATCCCACAGAAGCGTTCGATCTCGGCGACCACGTTGTCCTGTCGTCTGTCTCTGAAGAGCATGGCATCATCTCCCAGGATGGACGATTGAGCAGGTCGGAGTCTAGCAGACCACCGATCCCGGTGGATCGACTTCATGGTCCCCTCTTCTTGCTGGCGGGAGAATTCTCTTCGATAGAGACAACCGGCTTCCCACGCCAGACATCGAGGTGGAGCATATGACTGAGATTCAGCAGCAAGGCGACGGGGCGGCAACAACAGGGAGGCGGATCTTCGGATTACTCGGGCACGTTGGTGCGATCGTCGCCGGCGTCCTTCTCATGATCGTGGGGCTCGGCATGGGCGTGACCGTGATGCTCCTCCCGCTCGGTGTACCGATCGGGCTCCTCGGGCTCGGGTTGTTCCTGTGGGGACTCTTCGAGCGCGCGCGGTAGGGCGATGGTGGCGCCACGCCGATGCGTTGCCCGAACCGAGAACGTCAGGGGAAGGGAGCCCGCTTCCTCCGGCAGCTTCCACCACTTCTTGTCGACTTTTTTCATTATGGGGAGCGCCTGATAGCAACAGTGATCGAACTCCCGCACGTCGTCGATTTTCAGTCCCGCGCCGATGAGCGCCTGCAGCACATCGCTGAAAGAGTGGCTCCACTCGTACGTCGTTGTGTTGCGGATCTTGATCTTCTTGTCGCCCGTGTATGTTCCTTCTTCGTTGAATCGAAGCGGTTTTGGCTGTTCGAAGTAGGGGTAGCGCAGCCGGAGCGAACGGGCTCCCGGATCATCATCGAAGACCCAGAGGAAGGGGTGAAACTCCGCGAGAAAGAAGATGCCGCCGGGCGCGAGATGGCGGGCGATCGTCCTTCCCCAGGCTTCGAGATCCGACAGCCAGCAGAGCACACCGTAGCTCGAGAAGACGACATCGAAGCGGCGATCCAGATGGTGCTTGAGATCGTACAGATCACAGCAGATGAAGTCGGCGGGAAGATCCTGCTTGCGAGCCATCTTCCTGGCCAGGTCGATCGCCCGCGGCGAAAAGTCTACTCCCGTAACCTCAGCTCCGAGCCTTGCCCAAGAAAGGGTGCCCAGGCCGAAGTGACACTGTAGATGAAGAAGCGTTTTGCCCAGTACGTTCCCCACGCCCTCTCGCTCGATGGAATCCAGGGCGATCTTGCCGCTCTCGAACCCCGCGACATCGTAGAAGGGCGACTTCGCGTGAATCTGGACGAGCTCATCCCATCGCTCGCGATTGGCTCTACTGTAGTCGTTCATGTGGCGTCGTGGTGTTCTAGGGGGGATTGCGATTCCGCCGGTAGCTTCTGCATCTCATCATAACATCAAGTGAAAACAGGCCGCTAGCGGAGGCTACACGAGCCCCGGGGACGAGGTTAGCATGGTATCCGCCCCTGCCATCGGAGAACCAGATGTCGCCTCGTACCCTTGCATTGCCAGCCACCGTCTGCCTGCTCCTGGTGCCCACCATGGCGTCTCGGGCTTCTGAGTTTTCCGCACCGCGCGAGCACCCGGAGTACGTGGTTCTAAGCCTCGAGCCCGGCGCGGGCATCGTGCTTCGTGGCAACCGTTTTGCTGGATCGAATACTCCCGCCATCGAGACATTGAACAGTCTCGTGGAGAGCCTCCCCGTAGCCCAACTCAGAGATCTGATATCGGTCGATCGCAGGCGGGCTCTGCGCGGAATCATGCGCCTGGCGAAAGCGAAGCGCTCCGAGCTCGCGTTCGATCTCTCTCGCCATTTCGTGATCGAGTTGGCGGACGGGATCGATGGACACGATGTGGCGGCGCTCCTGCGAGCCGAGCCGGTCGTCGAGCGGGCAGAGATCTCGATGGCCTATCCGCCTCCGGGAGTCTGCTCCATGCCCACCGACCCGAGCGCGCTCGATCGAATCGTGCAAGGCCAGTGGTATCTGTTCCGCACTGAGCACGACCGTGCATGGGCCGATGCCTGCGGCGACGGAGTCGTCATCGCCGACTGCGACGCCGGATTTCAGACCGACCACTGGGAGCTCGATGACAATTTTATCGTCTCACTGCGCGAGGATTTCGCCGACCTCGATGCCCCCCTCGACGTGGACGACGGCGTTTTCCGCTCTCACGGCACTTCCGTCACCGGGATCATGTCGGCCGAATCGAACGGGCTGGAGATCGCTGGCGGCGCGCACGAATCGAAGGTGATTCCTCTGCAGTACTACAACTACGACGCCACCGATGACGTCTCTTTCGAGGAAGGCGTTGCGAATTGTGTCGCCGGCGCCATTCTGCGCGATCCGGACATCATTGTGCTCGAAGCACAGTACGGCGGGTCGGCCGAGCGGATCCCGGGTGTTTCCGATCTCGTGGCGGGGGCGGTCGCCAGCGGCATCCATGTCGTAGCGGCGGCGGGGAACTACAGCACCCTGCTCGACTATGAGCAGGACAACTTCACCGGAAGTATCATCGTCGGTGCGCTGGATGTGTCCGACGACAGCGCGTACTTCACCAATTACGGCGCGCGAGTGGACGTCGCGGCGGCCGGAGAATCGCAGTACACGACCACGATATCCAGTGGCTTCACACCTGACTTCGGCGGTACGTCGGGGGCGACACCGGTGGTGGTCGGTGCCGTCGCGAACATCGTCGAGCTCGACCCAGGGGCGACGCCTGAAGAGGTGCGCACGACGCTGCGCGCGACTTCGCATCCTCTCGACACCTCTCGCGAGGTGGGCGGCATGGTCAACGCTCACGGCGCGCTGCATGGGGTCGTTGGCGATCGAGCCACCGCGTCGCTCTATCCCGAGCAGCTTTCAGTGGCCCGCGGAACGAGTGCTACCTTCGACGTGGCGCTCTACAACGGAAGCGCGTCGCCGGTAGATGTGGAGATCCGCGTCGATCTGTACTTGCCGGATGGGAGTCCGTATCCTGGGAACCCTTTCCTGGGCCCCCAAGCCACGGTCTTGCCGGTCGGAGCAGCCACCAACACGGAAATCTCGACCGATGTGCCCGCCGGGGCACCGATCGGCGAGTACCGGGCCGTCGCGATCATGGACGCCCTCCTCGGCGCCGAAATCGACCGCGATGAGCTTCTCGCCACGGTGTATTAGCTAAGGGTCGGCGCAGGAATGACTTCCCATTCCGGCGATCAGATCTGACCCAGATCCCGGCGCCAAATTGGGAAGCTATTCCCGCGCGGTCGCTGCGGCCGGTCTGGCGAAGGTTTTCGATCTGCTCAGAAGGCTTCCAAATCGGACCCCATCTCAGCCTATGCTACGGCGTCGCGAAGAACGAAGCTCTCAGCCAACGGAACGGCGCCGACATTGGAATCCCTGCCCAAGAAACTCCGCACCGCCGAAATTGAGGAACGTCTGATGACCCGCTGGGCGGAGGAAGGTACCTATCGGTACGATCCGACTCGGCCTCGGGAAGAGACGTTTTCTATCGATACACCCCCGCCGACCGTCTCCGGATCGCTCCACATCGGCCATGTGTTCAGCTACACACATACCGACCTGGTGGCGCGATTCCAGCGCATGAGAGGCAAGAATGTCTTCTACCCGATGGGGTGGGACGACAACGGGCTGCCGACCGAGCGGCGAGTGCAGAATCACTACAATGTTCGGTGCGAGCCGCACATTCCGTACGATCCCGCGCTGGAACCCGACCGCAAAGCGAAGAGAGCGACTCCGATCAGTCGCCAAAACTTCATCGAGCTATGCCACGAAGTGACACAGGCCGACGAGCGCGCGTTCGAAGAGCTTTGGACCCGCCTCGGGCTCTCGGTCGACTGGTCCCAGACCTATGCGACGATCGACGATCACTGCCGACGAATCTCACAGCTCGGTTTTCTCGATCTGCTGCGCAACGGGGAAGTGTACGCCTCCGACGCTCCCTCGATGTGGGATGTGGACTTCCAGACGGCGGTCGCCCAGGCCGAGGTCGAAGACCGTGAGACCCAAGGGCTCCAGTTTCGGCTCCGCTTCGGGATCGAAGGGGGGGGCACGCTCCCGATCATGACCACACGACCGGAGCTGCTCCCCGCCTGCGTCGCGGTGGTCGTTCATCCCGATGACGGTCGCTTCGCTTCGCTTCGGGGCAAGCGGGCCCTGACGCCCGCCTTCAAAGTGCCGGTCCCGATCGTGATGCACGAGCTCGCCGATCCCGAGAAGGGAACCGGCGCGGTAATGGTCTGCACCTATGGTGATGCCACCGACGTCACATGGCAGAAGGAGCTCGATCTGCGAACACGCGTCATTCTGGGGCGCACGGGGCGTCTCCTCTCCTTGCCCTTCGGTGCCGAGGGCTGGGAATCGCTCGATGCGGAGGCTGCTGAGCGCTTCTACTCGCGGGTCGAGGGCAAGAATTCACGCCAAGCGAAAAAGGAGATGTGCCTGATCCTCTCGGAGACGGACGCTGCCGCCGACGGCACCGATCGCCCACCGCTCGAGAGCGAGCCGGAGCCGATCGACCAGCAAGTGAAGCACTACGAGAAGGGGGATCGACCTCTCGAAATCATCCCGACGCGGCAGTGGTTCGTCCGCTTGCTCGACAAGAAGAAGATCCTGCTGGATCAGGGGCGCAAGGTGGCGTGGCACCCGGAACATATGCGACACCGATACGATCATTGGGTCGAGGGACTGAAATACGATTGGTGTATCAGCCGGCAGAGGTATTTCGGTGTGCCGATTCCGATTTGGTATCGCCTCGACGACGAAGGGAACGCGATCGAAGAGGGCACGATCGTTCCAGATCGCTCCCGTCTTCCGATAGACCCGATGACCGACGCCCCCGAGGGCTTCGGCGAGTCGATGCGCGAAAAGCCGGGCGGATTCACCGGTGAAGCGGATGTGTTCGACACGTGGATGACTTCGTCGCTGACTCCGCAGATCGCTACCGGCTTCGATACAGACGACGAGAAGTTCCAGCGCACCTATCCGATGGACATGCGCCCCCAGGCTCACGAGATCATTCGCACTTGGGCTTTCTACACGATCGCCCGGGCAACGATGCTCGATGGCCGCTTGCCGTGGAAGAACGCGGTGATATCCGGTTGGGTTCTCGATCCCGACCGTAAGAAGATGTCGAAATCGAAAGGGAATGTCGTCACACCGATCGGTGTGCTCGAGCGCTTCGGTTCCGATGCGACTCGATACTGGGCCGCCAGAGCTCGTCTCGGCACCGACACCGCGAGCGACGAGTCGGTGATGAAAACCGGCAAGAGGCTCGTCACGAAGATATTCAACGCTTCCAAACTGGTAATCGGGCGTGTGCGCGAAGCAGGGATCGATCCCGGCGAGCTCGGGGCGGCCGATCTCACCCATCCGGTCGATCGCGGCGCCCTG
>CAZFNT010000238.1:0-6550 GCA_964520315.1 uncultured Gemmatimonadota bacterium | reverse complement strand
GGCCGGCCCTTCTCGAGATCGCTCATGACGTACATGAAAGAGAGAGCATAATGCGCCTCGCCGTACTGCGGATCGGCCTCGACCGATTTCAGATATGCCTGCATGGCACCGTCGACATCGAAACCGGTATTGAATCGCGCGTAACCGAGCCCACGCCAGGCCGGCCCGAAATCGGGCTCGGAGGCGAGGATCGCCTCGAATTCCCGAGCAGCCGCCGGATAGTCCCGCTGCGACGAATCGGAGGTAAAACAGGCACGGTAGCCGCGATCGAATCGCTCGCGCAGCTCCCCTTCAGGCAGCCGTGCAAGGTCGCGCCGAAGCTCGACGACGCTGCCATGCCCCTTGGCGCGCAGGGGGACGGCGTGGCCGTCGCTGGCCTGGGGCTCGGTCGCCGCCGAGGGCGACGCGAAGGGGCGCAACCCCGCATGGGGATCGGCGGCGGCCTGCACGCCCCGCGACTCATGCGGATCGGATGCGCCGAACTCGCGGGTGTTCTTGTCACAGGCACTGAGTGTCAGTGCGACCGCGATCGACAGCAGGAGCAATCTCATTGTGCCAGTGCCTCTCTGAGCTCGGGCATCTCGGCCAGGCGGCCCGCCAGCGGCTTGAAATCGGCATCGCCGGCGGTAAAGAAGAGGTAGAGGGCCACGTCGGCGGAAGGGTGGGTGACCGAGAGCTTGTCCACGGCCGACCTCAGCTCCTCGACCGAGAGCTCGTTCAGTTTCGCCAGGTCGTCTGTGAGCCCCTCTTCATGGGGCATATCGTGCAGATCGAGAAAATCGACGATCAGGGGGCGCAGCTTGCCGGCGAGCACATCGTACTCCAGCCGAAAGGCCACCTCGTTCCGCTGCTTGTCGTCCTCAGCGAGCCAAGTTCGTAGCTTCGATGTGCACGCGAGGCGCCGGCGGCGCGGGTCGATCAGCCGCCTCGTCGCCTTCTGAATGCCCGTGACGCGAAAGAGCTCCGCCCGAAACTTGCGGGTCGCCAGCTCGACCAAGCGCGAGAAGTTCTCTTCTGAGAGAGCGAGGGCCAGCTCTCGATGGGTCATTGCTAGGGTCTCCGACAGATGAGGATGGCGAAACGCGCAGTCTACAGTCGGGTCTCAACGAGGCTCAAGGTCGGGTTCGAGACGCTATGGCTTCAAACCACGACATCGCCTCGCCCGAAGACCTCGAAGGCGGCCCAGTCGTAAGGGTGGGGGCGGCGGTCGCGGATCTCCAGCTGGGCGTGACGCAAGGCTGCGGCGGTCTCCTGACCCGATTCGAGGTGGCGGTAGAAGGCGCCCATGAGGTCGGCGGCCGCGCGGTCGTCGACGCGCCAGAGGCTGGCCACGACGGCGTCGGCGCCGGCGAAGAGGATGCCGCGGAGGAGTCCCAAGAGCTCGTCGCCCGGGCGGACTCGGGAGCGGCCGGTTTCGCAGCCGGAGAGGACTACGAGGGGGCTGGCGATCTGGGCGCGGTAGAGGTCGGCGGCGGCGAGCTTGCCCCCCGCAAGCGAGAGGGCGGAGGCCATGGGGGTTGCGCCGTCGAACTCTCCGTGGCAAGCGATGTGCAGGTGAGAGGCGGCGCGGGCTTCGGCGAGCAGGCGGGCGGGGGTGGCGGCGGCGCCCTCGAGGAGCAGGGCGTGTTCGCCGAGGATCCGCTTCACTTCGCGCGCTTCGTGCTGGAAGGCGGGGGCCTGCTCGTCGGCGACGGCGCAGATGATGGGAGGGGCGCCGGGGTGGATGGATCGCTTGCGGGCGAAGAGGGAGCGGAGAACCGAGGCGCTGGGCACGATCACGGTCTCGAGACGGGTGGCGAGGGGGGCGCCACCGAAGAGGAGGGCGGGGAAGGGGCAGGCGTGCAGGGGGCCGTGCGGGGAGATGAAGAGGGTGCGGGCGGCGGCGATCTCGTGGGTGAAGGGGGCGAGGAGTGCGTCGCCGAGGGCGCCGAGGCAGCGCTCGGCGGAAGCGAGCAGGCTGGGCGCAAGGGCGTCGCGCAGGTCGGGGCCAAGGCTGGCCGCCTCCGCGATCTCTCGGCTCCAATCGGTGTGGACCAGGCGGCGGATCTCGTTCCAGTCGCCGGCGCTCGCCACCCGCACGTGGCCCGCGGGGTCGACTAGAAAGGCGTGGAGCTCGTTGCCGTGCGCGAAAAGGTCGAGAAAGAGGTCCTCGGGACCTAGCAGAGCGGCGATCTCGGCTGCGGTCATCGGCGAGGCCCTGTGCAGGTCGATCAGGTCGCCACGCCCTTTGTCTCGCAACCGGTCGCGCAGGCGCTCGTACTCCTCGGCCAGGGCTTGGGTGCGGGTAGCGGCTTGCACGAGCGGCCCGTCGGGTCCCGGGGCGGAGCGGGCGCCCGACTCGTCGGAGGCCGCCAGGCCGGAAACCAGGGCGAAGTACTCCTTGCGCGTGGTTTCGAGCGCTCTCCAGTCGGCGGCCACGTCTTCGGGGAGGGCGGCCGCGGGCGCGTAGCTCTCTCCGCTCGCGGCAACGAGGTCGGCGAGGGCGCTCGATTTCGCGGCCTCGGCAGCGCGCAGGGCTGAGGACGGATCGCCGGCGCGGATGTGCAGCCCGACGGCGGTCTCGAAGAGCTCGCTCTTGTCTTCGAGAAACGCGGTCTTGGCGAGGTCGCCGGCGAGGGCGAGGCGGACGTCTTCGATGAGACGCAGGGCTTCGTCGGCATGCCCGCGGGCCTCGGTGGAGCGGCCGGCGGCGTCGAGGAGTACGGCGATCCGGTGGTGGGCGCGGTAGCTGAGCCAGGTTATGTGGTTCGCGAGGCCCCGGGCGAGAGCGCGTTCGTGCAGGGCCAGCGATTCGGCCGGGTCGATCGCCTCGGCGGCCCGGGCTTCGACCAAGAGCGCGTAGGCGGCGTAGAGCGGGGTCTCGGCCTCGTCGAGAGTCGACCTGGCCCGGGCGGCGCGCGTCCGCGCCTGCTCGAAGAGGCCGGCGGCGAGGTCGATCGCGGCGAGATCCACGTCGACCTGGGCTTCCCAGAGCGACGCGCCGGATTCGCGAAAGACGAGGGCCGCGTCGCTCAGAACGCTTCGGGCTTCCGCGACTTCTCCGGTGCGGGCCAGTGCGCGGCCCAGGTTGATGGCCAGGATCGCGCTGTCGTAGGCCAGCCCCTCCGCTTCGAGCTTCGTGCGCGCGGATCGGGCCAGGCGAAGCGCCTCGTCGTTTCGGTTGAGATCGAGCAGAAGCTGGCAGAGGTTCAGCTCCGTGAGCGCGGCGTAGGTCAGCATGCCGAGGCGCCGATACTCGTCGCGGGCACGGGTGGCGCGTTGAACCGCCCGCTGGAGCTCGCCCCGCAAGAGATGGATCGTGGCTAGATTCGCCTGGCAAGTGGCCACGGCTCCGGTGTCGTCGAGGCGCTCGAAGATCTCGCTCGCCCGCTCATAGCGATCGCCCGCGCTCTGCATTTCGCCCGCCTGCGCCTGCCGATTGGCCAACACCGTGTCGGCTCTGGCCGCTAGCCACTCCTCGCCGCGGTTTTGGAAGATCTCGCGGGCGCGCTCGAGGGTGCGTTCGACGCCCCGAGCATCGAGATCGTGGTGCTGAATCTCCGCCAGCACCAGATCGACCTCGGCCTCACCCAGCTCGTCGCCGAGCCCCCGAAAACCGTCCCGGGCAAGGGCTCCCTCCGTCCGCGCACCCTCGTGGTCGCCGGTCTGCCAGAGAACACGTGCACGCTCCAGGGCGATCTTGGCGGCGACACGGGAGTCGGGGGCCTCGGTGGGAGCGGGCGTGAGCTGCGATCGCGCGTCGCGGAGCGCGGCATCGGCGTCGCGGTAACGCCCGAGGGTTCGCAGGGCCATCGCGAGCTCGAGGTGGGCCTTGGCGCGCTGCGAGGGGTGGGCGGTTGAGCCGAGGGCGCGTAGCCTCTTGCGCGCCGCGTGCAGCTCCGATTCCGGAGGTGGGCGGCGCGGGGCCTTCGGCGGTCGGTCGACAGGGTCTTCTGCGTCGGGCATCGCGTGGGGTCGAATCTAGCAGAGCAGGACCTCCGCCGAGGGGGTCACTTATGGCCCTCCATTTCGGGTCTGTTATGGAAGGGGAGCTGCGGGAGAACCCGAACCGCAACGCGCGCAGAATCATCCTGGCTGGCGACGGGCCCGAATCGCGCATCCAGGCGGTACGGCTCCTTGAGCCGTGCGACGGGCGCGTCGAGTACGCGGGCTACGAGCCGTTCGAGGGCGGCAAGGGTGTCGGCGTCTTCGGCGACGGACAGGCCCAGCCCGCCCTTCTTCACGGCGCCGGGCCTTGGCTCTTCTCGCCGTCGTACTCGCCCCAGATCCACAAGTTCGGCAGCCGCGTCCTCGACGCGCACACCGAGCGAGAGGTCCGCCGCCGCCTTGCGGAGCAGCTCCAGGCACTCGACGACGGTGCTCTTGCCCGACCCGTTCTCGCCGATCAGGACCGTGAGCGGGCGGCTAATCTCCAAGTCGATGGACTCGATGACCACGGGCACCGGGCGGGTTTGGACAATGTCGAACCTCCTCGGAAGATCGAGCTCGGCGAAGCCTTTCCGCACCGCGCCCTCACCGGGCCAGAGCTCCGATCGGTGGAGCAGCGCGCAGGCGAGCAAGGCGTTGGCCGCCTGGTGACGCCCGAGCAGCCCCCTATTTGCTCTTGCCCCACACTAGCCATCCGCGATCGTCCGACAAACCCAGGACAGTGAGTCCGGGTAGAGGTGATTGCGCTGGAGGTGCTCGATGGCCGGCAATCAGCAGCGGAGCTACACAGCGTCGGAGAAGCGCGACGCGCTCGCGTTGGCGGCGGAGATCGGTTCGAGGGAGGCAGCGCGTCGTCTGAGCATTCCCTCATGCACGGTCGCATGTGGGGTCCGCTCACTGCAAGCGATGGCGGTTTCTCTGATCCCGCGCCGGATGTCGATGGAAGCCGGGAGGAGCTTGCCGAAGCGTTGGCGGTGATCGATCTCCCCGCGCCGCGAGGAGTCGCGAAGATCTACACCCCTTCGCAGCGCGGCGGCTGCCCGGTGACCCGATTCGAGATGGCGACAGAAGGCGCCCGTGAGCTCGGCGGCCGCGCGGTCGTCGACGCGCCAGAGGCTGGCCACGACGGCGTCGGCGCCGGCGAATCGAACACCGCGGAGCAGTCCGAGAAGCTCGTCCCCCGGACGGACGCGGGATCGGCCGTTTTCCCAGCCCGAGAGGATGACGAGGGGGCTGGCGATCTGGGCGCGGTAGAGGTCGGCGGCCATCAGCTTTCCCCCCGCGAGCGAGAAGGCGGAGGTCTTCGAGAAAGACGGTCTTGGCAAGGTCGCCGGCGAGGGGGGAGACGGACGTCCTCGCTGAAAAGGCGGGGATTTCAGGGGGAATCGGGAGAACGCACTGGTCTCTGATCCCCGTCATTGGATTCCAGGCCTGCGCGGGGGCTCCGCTCCAGGCGAACTTGCCGCCCTGATCAACCGCGAAACGACCGAGCGAGGCGCGCTCCGGGTTTGGTGGTGCCCTATACCAAATCCCCCCCTGCGACGCTTCAGATCCGCCACTACGCTGATCACACAGCATCAGGGAACGGTACACACCCGCACGCCGCAGCAACCGCGAGAAAGGATGCGGCCGATGGGCAATTCCGGGCGCGTCGGTGCCGGAATGCGGCTCCCTGAGCAAGAAAAGGGGCGAACGCAATGAAGAGTGTGAGAGCCCTGTGTGTGACCGGCCTCCTTGGCCTACTTCTTCCCGCCCCCCCGATAGCGCAATAGCGGACGTCGTTCCGGTCATGCCGCCCAGAGGTGGTCAGGCCGATTTCAAAACACCGGAGCAGCCGCTGGGGGCGATTCTGACGAACTTCTCGGAGTCGAGACCAATGCCGACGGGCGGATTGATGAGGATGGCATGGCGCCCGGTGCCGCACCGTGAATCAGCGGTCCCCGCGGGCCTTCATGCTCCCCCAGGTCGTAGATTGCACGCCCACCGACGAAAGAAGCTCTTCGATCTTGTCGATGATGTCTTGCTTCGTGAAGCCGGCTTCGTCGTACTGGATGATGCCCTCTTGGTCGATGATGAAGTTTCGAGGCAGAGCGGAGACTCCATAGGCTGAGAAGACCGTTCCGTCATCGTCCCCGAAGGGGTAGGTCATATCCAACCCCAGGAGCCAGTGCTTATAGAGCCCGATGATATTGAACGCGACGAAATCGTTCATGCTCATCGCAGTGAACTGGACACGCCCATAGACTTGGTGAATGTCGGTCTCGATCTGCGGAATCTCTTCGAGGCAGGGGACACACCACGAGGCCCAGAAGTTCAGGAGGATCACCTTGCCGGCGTGCTCGGCGAGCGAAACGTTGCCCCCGTCGGCTTCGGGCACGTCGAAGGGAGCGGCAGGATCGCCGATAGTGAGGCCGAAGGCCGGAGAAAAGGCGAAGAGGAATGCCGCCGTGCCCCAAATCACGTAACGGGTTGCGGCGGTTTGAGAGGTCATGATCGGCTCCTGATCGAACATCGCCAGATTGACCCGCCGGAGCGAGCACTCATACGCTTACCATACTAATCAGCTCATCGTGCATTCATAGCTCTTTTGCCGGCCATCATCCCCAAGGATATAGAAATGAAG
>CAZFNT010000237.1:0-6565 GCA_964520315.1 uncultured Gemmatimonadota bacterium | reverse complement strand
CCCCCGAGGACAACGCTGTTTTGAGAAACGCCTGGCGAAGCCACCTTCTTCCGCGGCGCCTCGAGAGACGGCTGCGCTACCGGGCAGCGATCGGCGCCGGGGCGGCGGCGCCTCCAACTTGGAGCGATCCGCCGAAAGGCCCAGCGCTCGTGCTCGCTCCCCATTCCGACGACGAGATCATTGGCGCGGGCGGCACCGCGGCGCTCCACGCAAAGAGGGGGGACAGGATCGAGGCGGCCATCGTCTACGACGGTCGCCTGGGGGGCGAGGAGGGCGTCGATCTCGATGCTCTCGTGGAGATTCGCGAGTCCGAGTCGCGAGAGGCTGCTGAGCTGATCGGGTTCCGCGACATCCACTTCGCCCGCTCTCCCGAGGGCGGCTCCTCTGTCCGCGCGCAGGATCTGCGTTGGCTCGGCTCTCTGATCGAGACGCTTCGTCCCCGAACGATCTACCTGCCATCTCCCATCGACTTCCACCCAGACCACGCGATGACCAACGAGCTGCTGGCGTGCGTGCTGAAAGAAGGAGCCTCGCCACCCACCGAAGTTGCCGCATACGAAGTCTGGTCGCCGCTCATCCCGAATCGGCTGATCGACATCTCCAGCACCATCGATGTCAAGGGACTCGCCCTGTCGTCGTTTCGATCACAGACCCGGCGCTCCAGTATCGACGGGGCCACTTTGGGCCTGGCGTCCTACCGTGGCGCTCGCCACGGCAAGTGCGTGGCCGCCGAAGCCTTCTGGGTCTCGGCCCCCGAACGATTCCTCGAGATTTGGAGTTCAATAAGATGGCGCTGACGGAACACACATGGAACCGCCGAAAGACGCGGATCATCGCCACGGTCGGCCCCGCGATCCGGTCCACACCCCGGCTGCGGGCGCTGATCGAGGCCGGCGTCGATATCTTCCGACTCAATATGAGCCACGGATCATACGCGTCGCACGGAAGCGCAATTCGGCGGATTCGCAGCGAAGCCGATGCAGCGAACCGACATACGGCGATTCTGCTCGATCTGCCCGGGCCGAAGATCCGGCTGGGAGAGATGCAAGGGGGAAGCGTCCTGCTGCGGGTGGGCGCCAAGATCGCGATCGATACCGACCTGGATCGCCCTGGCACCCGCCGCCGGGTGGCCGTGAATTGGCCCGGGCTCTTGGCGGCGCTCGATCCCGGAGCGCGTCTCTTGCTCGACGATGGCAACATCGAGCTGATGATCGACTCGGCCACACCCAGCAAGGCGTGGGCGACGGTGGTGCGCGGGGGGCCGCTCTCGTCGAGAAAAGGGGTCACGCTGCCGGGGGCGACCGCGGGGCTCAGCTGCCTGACCGACAAAGACCGAAAGCACCTGGAGTTCGGAATCCGCGCGGGGGTCGATTGGATCGCGATCTCTTTCGTGAACGAAGCGCGAGATGTGCGCGAGGTGCGGCGGCTGGTCGATGCGCACGGCGCGAAGATCCCCCTGCTCGCCAAGATCGAGACAGCGCTCGCGGTGTCGAATCTCGCATCGATTCTCGACGCGGCCGACGGCGTTATGGTGGCTCGCGGTGACCTGGGGATCGAGACGCCGGTTCAGGAGCTGCCCCTCGTCCAGAAGCGGATCATCCGACTGGCGCGTGCCTCTGCGAAGCCGGTGGTGGTGGCGACGCAGATCCTCGAATCGATGATCGAGAAGGCCCAGCCCACCCGCGCGGAGATCACCGACATAGCCAACGCGGTGCTCGATGGAGCGGATGCGCTGATGCTCTCGGCCGAAACGGCGGTCGGCGCCCATCCCGTCGCCGCCGTGACCGCACTCGCCACGACGGCCGGGCGAGTCGAAAGCGCGACGCCACGCTACCACCCCCCGAAAACCGGTGAGGTCGACGCTGGAAGGAGCGCCTCGATCGAAGCCTTCGGCATGGCGACCCGAGCCATTGCGCGCTCGATGGGGGCCGAGGCGATCTTGGCGATGACCGCCTCCGGGCGAACAGCTGCCAACCTCGCGCGCTTCCTTCCTGGAGCCCCGGTGGTCGCAGGCGTGCCGGAAGCCGCTGTCGCCCGTCGACTTGCCCTGGTCCGGGGGATCTTCCCGATCGTGGGGCCGTCGGGCGAGAACGAGAGCTCCGCTGTCGAAATGACCATTGAGCTGGCCCAGAAGGACGGGCTGATCGAGGCCGGCGATCTGCTCGTGATCACGGCGGGCCTGCCGATCGGCGAAGCGGTGAGCACCAACACGATCTCTGTGCAGATCGCGGGCGGCTTCTATCTCCGCGGGCACGGCGCTGGCGCGCGGCGCCGGGCGAAAGGCAGAATCAAGCGACTTGGCCCTTCACAAGCCGGGACGACCCCTGAGGACTTGACCGGCAAGATCGTTTTGGCGCTGGAGCTTACGGCCGACCAGATACGCGATCTACCGGGCTGTTCAGGCGTTATCGCCGAGCGGGGAGGAGCGAACAGCCCTGCCGCGAAGGCCTGCGAGGAGACCGGAGTGCCCGCCGTGATCGGTGTGGCGTCCGCGACGGAGAAGCTGGACGAAGGAACCCTCGTCGTTCTGGACACCGAGAGGGGATTGGTGCGGGTGGCCCGCGACGACACTCAGGCGTAGACGATCAGCGTAGAATGGAGGGTAGAGCCAGAGTCCGAGAGCACCGATCAGGAGAACCGCCATGCCCCGTTATGTGCTGATGACACGCCTGAGTCCCAAGCTGATGCAAGATCCACGCGGCCGCAAAGCGATCGGGAAGGAGTGGAAGCGACGTGTGGACCGACTCTGCCCAGAGGTTCGATGGATCGAGCACTACGCGCTTCTCGGTCCCTACGACTTCATGGACATCTACGAAGCCCCCGACGACGAGGTGGCGCACAAGGTGTCGCTGATCTCACGAACAGCGGGAGCACTCAGCGCCGAGAGCTGGCCGGCGATCCGCTATGAGCGCTTCCTCGAGCTGGCCGAGACGATCGAAGAGAAGACCCACTCGAGCGGTTGACTGAAGTCCCGGAGCCTTTTCGATATAGCGCATCGATCGCCAGCATTGGGGGGAAGAGCAGGGGGGGGAGGACGGAGTATTGGCTCGCCGATCGCCGCAATAGGAACGCCAGGCATGCCCCGGCGCTCCGCTCCCGACGAACCTCCCGCCCTGTGTGCTCGCCAAGCCTCGAAGCTCAGCGCGCCCCTCTCGGCTCCGACTCTTCCAGCACCGCCTGCGAATCGCCCGCATCGATACAGGGCGAGGCATTCCCCAACACGAAAGGCCACTCGCGCGGAGTTTGAAGGCGGGGGTTTGGAGTTTAGAGTGAGCCCTAAGGGTCGGCGTAGCTCGCGTTGGCGTCAACGAGCAGCTCTCGGGTTCGCGGGCTGCGGAACGTTCCGCAACAAATCACCGCTCCCCGTTGCACGGACCACGCTGGCCGATGAAGACCGACCGCTCGAATGGCCGTTGCGGCCGATACACACCCTCCTACGAGGAATCGGGCCGCTCGCCCCGCAAAGCCTCCAAGAGACCATCGAGTCGGTCGATCCGCTCATCCAGCTCGTCGTACGCCTTTTCTAGCTTGACGAGACGCCGACCCAGCTCGAAAGGGCCATCGGCGCGATCGGCGCTACGGCCCAGGATTTCGGCTATCGCATCCTCGGCTACCCGCTCCATGCGCACATCGGGGTCGGAGGCCGCGACCTGGCGCAAAGTGGCGATCGCGTCGCTGTCCCCCAGCTCTCCCAGCGCCTCCACAGCGCTCTCCCTCACGTGGTAATTGGCGTCGTGCGTGAGGTCCTGCAGCTCAAGGCGCAATTCGCGTCGCTCCGGCCGCCTCGTCCTCTCATCCAGCCCCGCGGCGTGCCGGCCGAGAATCGTCGCGCTGTGCGAGCGCACCCAACTGCTCGGCTCCTGCTTCAGAAATCGCCGTGCCGCCTTGACCGCCTCGGCCCCCTCGCCAATCTCGACGAGGCCGTCGAGGGAAGCCCGCCGGATCTCCTCCTGAAAAGAGGGAGCCCCGAGCCCACGCCGGCAGGCGCCGGCCGCCTCAGTTGATCCGATCGACACCACACCGCGGATCGCTGCCGCCCGCGGCCCGTAGCCCGCGTCCCGTTTCGCTATGCCTTTCAGCGCGTCCTCCGCCGCCGCGACGCCGGCGAAGTGCCCCAGCCCCTCGGCGACCGCCTTGCGCACGCGCGGATCCCGATCCTCGACGCCGCCACGAAGCGCGGCCAGCGCCTGATCGCCACCGACCGCGCCCAAAGCTCCCGCCGCCGCGGAGCGCACACGATGCCGCGGATCGGTGTCCAGCGCCGTGCGCAGCGATCCAACGGCGGCGGCGCGATCTCCCTGCTCACCGAGCGCCCGCACCGTCCGAATGCGCGCAACGGGATACGCATATTCACCCTCGAGCGCCCGCGCGGTCAGGAGCCCGAGCCGCTCCGCGAGTTCCCCCGCGGGCACATCCTCCGAGATCTTCGCAAGCAACCATCCGTCCGGATCGAAGACCACGGAAGCCGGGCGATGTTCGAGAGGAATGGCCAGCTCCTTCTCCCGTCCCTCCAGTCGGCCCCGGTGAATAGAAATCGTGCCCCCGTCACCGAGCACGGCGACCTCGAAGCTTGTATGGAACACCGGCACGCCCTCTTCGGTGTCTTGAACCTGCCGCACGCTCACGCGCGCCAGCGAGAGCGCATCATCCCAGCTCCAGCTCACCTCGAGCTCCGGATGCCCCGGGCTGCGCACCCACTGATCGAAGAAGCGCTCCACGGAACGCCCCGTCGATTCCTCGATCGCGTCGATCAGATCTTGCGTTGTCACGTTTTGCCAGGCGCGGGTCCGCGCGTAATGTCGTAGCGCCCTCTGAAATAGCGTCTCGCCGAGTTCGAAACGCAGCAGATGGAGCACACGAGACCCCTTTGCATAGGAATGTTCGTCGAAAACGTCCATCGGGATCTGGTAGCGACGATCCACTATCGGGCGGAGCGTCCCGGAGTCCAAATATCCGCCAAGATCGTCGAGAGAAGAAATAGTCGCTTCCCCCCAGTCTTCGAGCGCTTCCCTCGAAAGCACCTCACCATATGTCGCGAATCCCTCGTTGAGCCAAATATGTGACCAGTCTCTGCACGTGATCATGTCGCCGAACCATTGGTGGGCGAGCTCATGCGCTACGAGTCCGTCGATTCGTCCTTCATCGTATGCGACCGCGTCGCGTAACGCGTGCACATCGAGTGTCGTCGCACTGATGTTCTCCATGCCGCCGTACATATATTCGTTCACGGCGACTTGCGCGTACTTCTCATAGGGATAAGGAAGATCGAGATAGTCCGACAGCGCCGTCATCATTTCCGGAGTGGTGCCGAAGTTCCTGGGGATCCGTTCGCCGAGCCCTTTGGGAACATAATAATCCACGGAGATGTCGCGCCACGTGTCGTGCATCTCATCCATCTCCGCGACAACGACGCTCGTCAAATAGGTGACATGTGGATGGGCCTCGGACCACCTCCAGGTACGGGTCCCCTCGGAGCGGTCGTCCACGCCGAGCAATCGTCCATTCCCCACAACTGTGTAGCGACGATCGACGGTGAAGGCCGCCGAGCTCGTCCCGCGATCGTTCGGGTAGTCCCACGAGGGGAACCAGTAGCGCGAATCCTCGTCCTCACCCTGGCTCCAGACCTCGTAGGGGCGATCAGGCGAATAGGCTTCGGGACCAACGAAATAGAGGCCGCGGCGCGGCGCCCCTCGATAGTCGACCGCGACCGTGAACTCGTCGCCGGAACCGATCGCCGCGGGGAAGTCGATCGCCACCACTTCGCCCGAGTAGTCGAAGCGCAGGGCTTCTCCCTCATCACCCGGAGTGCTCACCCAGCGCACGCCTTCGATCTCGAGATCGACCGCGTGCAGCTCAATTCCGCCCAGGTCGTCCCCAAGGGCGGCGGCGGTGATGGCCGAAGTCCCCTCGATGGTCCCGCCCTTCAGATCGATCCGAAGATCCAGAGCGGTATGGAGCAGATCGAAGGGCCGATCCGGCGCATAGCGCATCGGCGGCTCGCCCGCGTGGTGCCCCGGAAAGGCGCGCCCGCAATGCGAGGCGGAAGAGGAGTGGGCGAGCCCCGCGGGCATCGATGACAGCAGAAGAAGGGCGAGCGAGAGGCGGGTAGGCTGGGCGATCATGGACGACGGTCCTCCAGACTTGGGAAATCGTTGGGGGGATTGTGCAACAATTCGCGCCATGCGCGCGTCAAAGAGCTTGCTTCGCCCGGGAGACACGATCGGCGTTTTCGCGCCCTCGAGCCCGATTCAGCGGCCGATGCTCGAGGCCGGGGTCGCGTTGATCGAGTCCCGCGGCTTCAAAGTGCGCCTGGCTTCCGCTATATACGGACGGCATCGATATCTCGCGGGCACCGACGCCGAACGAGCCGAGGCGCTGAACGGGCTGCTGCACGATCCAGAAGTACGGGTCCTCTGGGCCGCCCGAGGAGGATACGGCTGCGGGCGGATCATAGATCGCCTCGATCTGAACATCCTGGGGGACCGCTTCGTAGTCGGCTGCAGCGACCTCACCGCCCTCTCGCTCGCCCTCCGGCGGCGCGACGCGCCCTTCATCCACGGCGCGA
>CAZFNT010000236.1:0-6566 GCA_964520315.1 uncultured Gemmatimonadota bacterium | reverse complement strand
GCCAGGGCTTCGGGGCCGTGCTCGTCCTTCATCCGCCGCATCTGCTCGGCGACCCGGTCGAGCGCGCTCTCCCACGACACCGCCTCGAAGACCTGGGCGCCGCGTTTCTCTCGACGGATCAGCGGCTGCCTGAGCCGATCCGGATCGTAGAGCAGGCCGATGCCGCCAACGCCGCGAGGGCAGAGCTTGCCACGAGAAAGGGGGTGATCCGGATTGCCGGTGAGCTTGGCGACCCGCCCCTTCTTGACGTGCGCGAGCACTCCGCATTTCCAGAAACACATTTCACAGAAGGTGGGTACGATCCTGTCGCCGTCGGTCGCTGGATCGTGCAGGATGTTCGGATCGAGGCCTCAACCCTGCGAGGTCAGCGCCGACCCCGCGGCGAGGGCGCCCGCTGTGGCTCCGCTGATCCGAATGAAATCTCGACGTGTGATCGCCATTGCTGTCGACTCCGATTGCTGGTTGCGAACCGGCGCTGGCGCAAGGGGCGGGCCAGAGCGAGATCGGGCGCGATGGCGGGCTGAGACTTGAGATGCAAGTTATTGAAACACAGTCGATTGTGGAGGATCGCAAGTAAGGGGGGAGCGAACAGGCAGAGGTGCAATCGGTGCTGCACGAGGCAACGTGAAACAGATTGTTTCGACACAAGGCGTTGCAGGAGGGTTGAGGCTGAGCCCGGAGAGCGCTATCTGGGCAAAAAGCATCTTCCAGATGCGCTTTTCGCGGGCCAAAGGATCTGCGCGTCACCATCCGCATCCGCGAGGAGGATCCAACCGGCACGGCGCTCCCCCGGTGTCTTCGACCCGAACACCCGAGATGGAAAGGCGGGGATTTCAGGGGGAATCGGGAGGACGCACTGCCCTCTGATCCCCGTCATTGGATTCCAGGCCTGCGCGGGGGCTCCGCTCCCGGCGAACTTGCCGCCCTGATCAACCGCGAAACGACCGAGCGAGGCGCGCTCCGGGTTTGGTGGTGCCAGATACCAAATCCCCCCCTTGCGACGCTTCAGATCCGCCACTACGCTGATCACACAGCATCAGGGAACCGGACACACCCGCACGCCGCAGCAACCGCGAGAGAGGATGCGGCCGATGGGCAATTCCGGGCGCATCGGTGCCGGAATGCGGCTCCCTGAGCAAGAATAAGGAGCGAACGCAATGAAGAGTGTGAGAGCCCTGTGTGTGACCGGCCTTGGTGGCCTACTTCTTGCCCCCCCCATTGACGCCATAGCGGACGTCGTTCCGGTCATGCCTCCCAGGAATGGGCAGGCCGACTACAAGACGCCGGAGCAGTTGCTCGGGACAATTCTAACCAACATGTCGTCGACCTGCGACGATCCAGTACCGACGCGCGATTGGATCGAGTTCGCGAAGATGAGCTGCGGTTATCGCAGCGTGCGCCATGCCAACGAAGGGATGGGTTGGGCCGAGCTAATCACGAACCCGAACGACACGGATAGCCTTTTGTTGTGGCCGACGATCATGTGGCCGAAGCCTCAGTGCGACAACGACACCACCAATGCCCTCGCATGGTGGACCCGCATGTACGGGGGCACGGTCGACCAAACGCTCTACATGGCCCAAGTCGGTAGGATCGATGTCTTCGGGCCGCATGGAGCGGGATGGGAGGCAAAGTGGGATTCTCTGAACAACATTTGGCTCGACAAGGCAAATAGCTGGACCGCCGACTACTTCTCCTTCCAGGGAGTCTTCGACGACGACGTGACGACCGCGCGGACGCGTGATCTCGATCCAAACCACGACATCCTCCCCGTCTGGCGCACCTGGGTCGATCTGACCGCCTCCACCTACGACCCCGCCTTCGCCGACACGACGAACAACGAGCTGCGCGCCAGCTTCAAGAAATGGATGGTCTTCAACGAGCCCTTCCTGCGCGGGCTCTTCCCCTGGAACGTAGTCAGGCTCTTCAAGAACGCAAAGCAGGAGATCCGCAAGGCTCGCGGGCAAGACCAGTCGACCGCACCGGTCTACATCGGGGGCGTCTCCGGCGGGCAGACCTACGACCCGACAAATGAGCACCCCGGAGGCGACCCGTACACCGCGCGCAGAACGCTCACGATGACCCAGCTCGAACGCCAGTGGGCGCTCTTCACCTATGGCGCCGGCGAGGACACACTGCTCGGCCAGACCGACTTTTTGAACGAAGCGCTCGGTTTCCATCAGCCCTATCGCGCGGCACCGGAGTCGGCTTTCCTGGACCGCTTCGGCTACGCCGGAACACTCGAATCGTGCGCCTCGATGTTCTCGATCGGCCGCTTCTGGGGGATGGATCCGGTGCGCGTGATCATCGACGAATCGGCCATCGCCGTGCCCGACCTGGCAGACGGGAAGCCGGTGCGGAACAAGGCCGAGGTTCAGGCGAACTACGTGGAGCGCACACTGCTCCTTCTGCTTTCGAGCGGCTACCTCGACGGCATCCATCTTTCATTCCGGGACAAGTGCCGAAAGGAGGGTGGCGTCACCACGGTCTCGGACAAACCGGGCATCGGGTTTCACAGCCAGGTGGACGAGATCAAGCCCGGTTTCATCGCGGCCACGGTCGTCGACACGATGATCGGCGCACTCGCCTACGAGAGCTCGCTCGACCTCGGTCTGTACGATCCGGACAATGTCGACCCGCTCATCGACTTGAAAGACATCTACTGCCTGCGTTTTCGCGAACCGGACAGTGCCGACCCCATCGCCACCACCGCGATCTGGAGCGCCGATCGCAAGTTCGACATCCAGTATTCCCGCGAGGAAGACGCGGACTCGATCTTCATCCCGGTCGCCAACGATGAGCCTTTCACCCTCACCTACCGCGACTCGAGCTGGGTCGAAAGCGACACGATTTACATCTGCAACAACACCGGTTGGCTTCCAGACACGCTGGGCCAGATTGTCACCAAGACCTCGCAGGCACCGGTCTTCAACAGCACCACACAAAGCTACGAGCTGAAGGTCGCGCTCACCGGCGCACCGCTCTATTTGCGCTCCACCGAGAACCGGGTCGTCCTCCCCAGCGATTGGGCAGATATCTCCACCCTGGCGGGGCTCGAGACGATCTACCTCGGGGACAACAGCCAGATCTTCCGCTTCGAGTTTCATGCCGAGCACGACTACGGTCCGAACGACAAGATCGCCTTCGTTTTCCCCGCCAGCTGGGAGCCGCCTGATCTCGATCCGGCCGACAAGGGCTACGTCACGGTCCACCCGGTATCGCGCTCTCTGCAACCCGAAGGAAGCCTAGCGGTATCGGTCAGCGGCGACACCGTTTTCGTCACCTTCTCCGAGCTGCCGGCTGGGAGCCAATTCGCTCTGGTCTACGGCGACTCGCGCGAGGAATCGATCCTGCTCGACATGGGGCCGTGGAGCTCCGGGCCGGTCGATCTCGATTTCGCGAAGTTCGAGAACTGGATGACCTGGGAGGCGGAGTTCGACTACCGAACCGACGTTGGCTATCCGCCTCCCGCTTACTTGAGCCCTCCCAGGGTCGGCTGGGGGCTTTCGCCGGAGCTCGCGGACCTTCTCGGTGAAGATGAGCGCCGCGTGAGCTTCTTCAGCGACTTCTCACCCTCCACATCGGGCATCTACCGCGACTTCACGGCCTTCGCGCTGAAGGACTCGGTTCAGGGCCAGCCGGCGATCGACACTCTGTCGATTCACGTCGAGGTCGAGCCGAATACCGACTATCTGCTTCAGGTTTACCTCAACGACTCCGACAGCGACTTCGAGGAGTGCGATCCGAGGGCCAATCCGCCGGACTGCGACAAGTGCTTCAATCCCGGGGCCGGGGAGGTATGTCTGATGCCTACCGAAGACCAGCTCGTCTGGGTCTGGCGCGACGGCATAAAGAGCACGTGGTTGGACAGCTCGATCGATCGTTTCTTCACTTTTGCGACCGACGGAGACGACGAGGAAGTCCAAGTCGTCTTCCAGCACACGCGCACCCTCCCCCCGGACAGCACAGCCGGCATGATCGACAACCTGGTCTTCTGCTACGGGCTGGAGCTGCGAAAGAGCGATCTCGGTGGCGGTCCGGGTCCGGGCTCAACCGCCCACACCGCGACTTTTCCAGTCGCTGTGTACCGTGACAGCTCCAGCACCTGGACCGAGTTGCCGAACCCGCCGACGATCGAAGTGAAGAACAACAACGACACACACCCCTTCTAGCGAGGAGCGGTGATCATGTCCAGGGTCGAACGGATACGTGGCTGGCGGCGGTCGATGACATTCCTCGCCTTCCTTAGCACCTTGAGCCTTCAAGCAACCGCGAGCCGATCCTCGGCCCTGGACCACCGCACTACCAGAACCCGCCGCGTGCCGGGGGAGTACCCGACGATCCAGCAAGCGATCAATGTCTGCGGAACCGGCGACACGGTTTTGGTGGCGCCAGGAACCTACTTCGAGCGGATTCATTACCTCGGTAAGTCGATTGTGGTGCGCTCAGAGGCTGGAGCGGAAGAGACGGTGCTCGATGGGGAGTATCTGGGGACCGTGGTGACGTTTGGGGAAGGGACCGATACTACGACGGTGTTCAAAGGGTTTACGGTGACGCGGGGGGGGACGGAGGATATTTGGGGGCCGGCTGGCGTAAGACTCGAAGGTGCCTCTGGCTCGATCGTCGGAAACGTTTTTCGAGACAACACTCTAGAACAGCCAGAGGGATCCCTCATCTGGGCCAATTCGAGAGGCTACTCAGCAATCGTAGTCAGGGTCGAAAACAACTCTATTGAAAGGAACCATGTCAGCCCCGCTGTCGCATACTTCGATGTATCGGGAACGATCATCATCATTGGCAATCGGTTCATTCAGAACGAGATAGACGCCTCCAACGAGAGGGTCATCAGAGCAGGATCCCCAGCATCTCTGGTCGTGCGAGACAACCTATTCTCCGACCACCCCGGCACCGGCATCTACGTTCGCCTCTGCCCAGAGGTCGAGATCTCGGGGAACTGGTTCCACAGAAGCTCGCTCGAGGCGATCGATCTGGACAACTGTCTCGCAAGCATCCAGAGCAATGTCATCTGCCACGCTCAGTACGGGATCTATCTGCGCCGTGGATCTGGGATTCGAGCACAGCAGAACCTCCTCATCGACAACAGCTACTTTGCAGTCGATCAGATTGCAGCCGGCGCACGCCTCGAAAACAACATCATCACCGGAAGCCGCATCGGCCTCACACACGACTGGGAAAGCGCCGCCTACATCGTCCACAGCGACTTCTGGGGAAACCAGGCCGACTACGGCGATTGGGCGAGCGATACAGGAATCGCTCTCCACCTCAACCCCCAATTCACCGCCCCCGCCCACCACGACTACCGACTGCTCCCCACAAGCCCCCTGATCGACATGGGCGCCGAGCTCGGCCTCCCCGGCACCATCGGCCCCGCTCCCGACATCGGCCCCTTCGAGTTCGAGTACACCGAGCCGGCCACCGCCGAGATCGATCTCGCGCTCGGCCGGCGCCGCTTCTCTCCCGGCGACACACTCGACTACACACTCGCGATCGCCGGCGCGCTCCCGCTGAGCGACCCGATCGTACGCCGCGACGCCTGGGTCGAGCTGACCGGCAAGCGGCGGCACGGCGTTCTGGCCGAGCGGGCCGCGATCCCTATCCAGCCTGGTGCGGCGCATGCGATCGAGGGGAGGGTCACGATCCCGAGCGACCTGCCCCTCGGCCCCTATCGCGTCAAGGCCCGCTGGGGGATGATCGGGAGCTCCATCGAGGCGAGCGATCTGGTCGATGTGGAGATCGTGCGGGCGGAGCGTGGCTTCGAGCGGGCGCCCGACGCAAAAAACCCTCTTCATCAGAGATAGCGACATGTTTTTGGAGGCAAGAGAGCGGGTCACTCAATTCCCAATGCCCTCATCTTTCGCCAAAGTGTCGCTCGGCTGATGCCCAGAGCGTCGGCGCTTCGGTTTCGATGCCAGTGGTTCGCTTCGAGCGCGGCTCGGATGCGCACGGCGTCGCCGACGTCTTCATCGGCGTCGACCGCCACGGGACCGACAGGCGCACGCTCGGCTCCGGCGCGCAACTCAGGCGGCAGGTCGTCGACGTGGATGGTCTGGCCCGGGGCTACGGCGACGGCGTAACGAAGCGCGTTTTCGAGCTGGCGGATGTTGCCGGGCCAGGGCTCCTTCTTCAGCAGCTCCATGGCGTCGGGGGAGATATGGAGTGCACGTCCCTGCGGGGATGAGACCCGCTCCAAAAGATGGGCGCAGAGGGGCTCTATGTCGTCGGGGCGCTCGCGGAGCGGAGGCAGGTGGATCGGTACGACGCGCAGGCGATAGTAGAGGTCTTCGCGGAAGGAGCCGGTTTCGACGGCGGCGGCGAAATCTACATGGGTCGCCGAGATGATGCGTGCTTTCAGGGAGCGCGCCTGGGATTCGCCGACCCGCTCGAAGGCCCGCCCCTGGACGACACGCAGGAGCTTCGGTTGCAGGTCGCAGGGCATGTCGCCGATCTCGTCGAGGAAGATCGTTCCGTCGGCGGCTGCTTCGAATCGACCGATGCGGTCTCGCGTGGCGCCGGTAAATGCGCCGCGCACATGGCCGAAAAGCTCG
>CAZFNT010000235.1:0-6596 GCA_964520315.1 uncultured Gemmatimonadota bacterium | reverse complement strand
CTCGTTGGCTTTGGCACGAACGAGGGCAGGAAATCGGTGTTCGCGGGCTTCACCGTCCGGAACGGGATCGCGGGCGTCCACTCCCACGTAGCCGGCGGCATCTACTGCCGCGGCGCCGGCCCCCGCATCGAGAACTGCGTGATCGTGGACTGCTTCGGAATGCTCTCCGGCGGGATCTTCTTGGAAGATTCCGATGCGCTGATCAGCCATTGCCGCATCGTCGACAACCACGCCCGATACGATGGCGGCGGCATCTCGGTCGAGGGAGGCAGCCCGACCATTGCCCACTGCGTCATCCGCGCGAACCGTGGCTGGCACGGCGCCGGCATCTACACCACAGGCTCGACGGCCTCTGTGCGCAACTGCCTGATCGAGGGCAACGAAGCCAAATGGGGAGGCGGAGTGTATTCGCGCGACACGGCCTCGCTCGATAACTGCACCGTCGTCGGCAACATGTTCACCTCCTACGGCACCGGGGGGGGAATCTTCGGCACCATGGTCGTCTCGAACACCATCGTTCGCCACAACGAAGACGACCAAGTGCTGGGAACCCCCTCGATCCGTCATTCCAATATCGAAGGGGGCTACCCCGGCAACGGCAACATCGATGCGGACCCTTTGTTCCGGAGCCTCCACGGTTTCGACTACTTGCTCGGGATCGCTTCCCCCAGCATCGACACGGGCGACCCCCTTCTCCAAGACGGGATCTCCGACCGGCATCCCCGGTGGCCGCGGTGGTATCCGAACGGCGCACGCTCCGATCAAGGCGCCTACGGAGGCCCCGGAAACGCGGGCTGGCTCGGACTCTGATTCCACTTCGACACCAGCGCCCTCGCCAAGTGGTACCTCGCCGAGCCGGCGTCGAACGACGTGGAGCGCTTCATCCAGGCCAACGCGCCGGTAGAGATCAGCACCTTCACCGTGATAGAGATGCGCTGCCTGCTCGGCCGCCGGCGGCGGGTGGACGAGATCGACGGCGCCAATGAGATGCGGATCTTCTCGACCTTCGAGGAAAATGTCCGCCAGGGCCATTTGATTCGGCACCCCATAGAAGATGCGACGGTGCTGGCCGCCACGGGGTTGATCTCGACCCTTCCGATGATGTCACTGCGATCGCGCGCGATCTCGGCGCCGAAACGATCGCCACGGCCGACGCGGCCATGGGCATGGAGGTGGTTTGGTTCGGGTGAGATGATATTGTGAGGGTGGAGTCGCGAACCGGAGGCAAGCGGTGACCTTGGACGAGCTCGCACGGATAATCAGGGCCTTCGAGAAAGAGGAGGTCGAGTACGTCGTGATCGGCGGAGCGGCCGTGAACGCCCACGGACTGATCCGCGCGACCGAGGATCTGGACGTGATGATCCGTCCCACCGAGAACAACATCGAACGATTGCGCCGCTCGCTTCGGTCGATCTGGGACGATCCCTCGATCGACGAGATCAAGGCAGAGGACTTGGCCGGGGAATACCCGGCGGTGCGATATGTTCCCCCCGATGGAGACCTCTATCTGGATATCGTAGCCCGCTTCGGTGAGAGCTTCGAATTCGACGACATCGAGAGCGAACGTCTCGAGCTAGGACGCGACCGCATGACCGTCGCCACCCCGCTCGCCCTCTACCGGATGAAGAAGAACACGGTCAGAGAGGTCGATCGCGCCGACGCTCGAGCGCTACGCCAGCGCTTCGACATCAACGATCCCGACGACGGAATCGAAGGAGATTAGAGGTGCCGGTCCACAAGTATCGGTCGGTCGAGGAGATGCCGCCCCCGCCATGCTGCGAGCGGGGGAGTCCGGCCCACGTCCGGCGGCTCGCGGCGCTCTGGAGCCGAGCGACCCGACTGGCTCCGAGGAGAATGAAGAGCGGCCTGTATCGCTACCGGAGCGTTGCCGATGCCGAGCGGGCTCGTCAATCCGAAGGGGTTGCGCCGGACCGATCGCC
Organism: uncultured Gemmatimonadota bacterium; assembly: GCA_964520315.1. Classification (GTDB taxonomy): domain Bacteria. The sequence goes on along the minus strand of CAZFNT010000235.1, from coordinate 4,656 downwards.
CCGCCCCGACTCCAGCTCCAGCAGCCAGCGCTTGCGCCAGAGCCCGCCCCCGTAGCCGGTCAGGCCGCCGTCGGCGCCGATGACCCGGTGGCAGGGAACGATGATGGCGATGCGATTGTCGCCGTTGGCTCGGGCCACGGCGCGAACGGCTTTCGGGCGCCCGATGCGCCGGGCCTGCTCGCCGTAGCTCCGTGTCTCGCCGTAAGGGATCGTCCGCAGCTCCTTCCAGATGGTTTCCTGGAAGGCGGTCCCGGCGGTTTGGAGAGGGAGCCTGAACTCTCGCAGAGAGCCTTCGAGGTAGGCTCCGATCTGCTCCGCCGTCGACTTCGTGATCTCCGTCTCTCCCGGCACGATGACCGCCTGCAACACCTTGCGGATCCGCTTCAATTGTGTCTCGAGCATGCGCCGATCGGCGAACTCCAGCAGGCAAAGCGCCTCGTCGGTCGCGCCGACCACCATCGGTCCCAGGGGGGTGGGCACGCGCGTCAAATGGACGAGGGTGGCCCCGCGCACACAGCCGGGTGAGTCGCCCGCGAGGCGCTGGATCGCCTCGTTGAAGCCGCTGAGCGAGTCGAACCCGTTGCGAAATGCCGTATCGAGGATATCGGCTCCCAAGGAGAGCTGGCCCAGAGCAAGGCCGAGCCGTCGCGCTCGCTGGTAGGCATGGAAGGTCATGCCGTGGTGCGTCTTGAACCAGCGGCGGACGCGCGCGGGATCCAGGCCGGCCCCGCGCAGGTCTCCGTCGCGCCAGCGCCGGCCGGGATCGGCCTCGATCTCCTCTAGAAGACCGCGCAGCCAGTCCGGCGCCCGACCCATCGGCTCCATCGGGTGACAACGTTTGCAAGGGCGGTAGCCGGCGAAGAGCGCCCGCGATGCGTCGCCGAAGTATTCCACGGACGATTCCGCCGGCTTGCGGGCGGGGCAGGTGGGCCGACAGAAGATGCCGGTGGTGCGCACGCCGACGAAGAAGAGCCCTTCATAGGCCGGGTCGCGGCGGACCAAGGCAAGATACATCTCTTTCGACGAGGGGAGTGTTCGTTGCGCCATGAGCTCACTATCCGCGCCGCAATCGCCCGCGTCCACCGGGAACTGGACACAGAAGTGGCGCCCGCGCCCAGAAGGATTCGGCGGCCCGGATTACCCGCCCGGCGGGCATGATGACAATAGCCGGGCCGGGCAGGAAGATCAGCGCCACCCCGACCAGAACGACCGTCACTCCGGCCCACTCCACGTCGCCGCCAGCGCCGGAATCGCCGCCGCGCCGAAAGCCGGCACCAGCTCGTAGATCGCTCCCTTGAGCTCGGGCGTGAACGGGCTCATCAGGGCACAATTCGAGCGCAATCGATCCGCCGAGCGGCCGGAGAAGCAAGAAAGAGAGGTGTCGGCGAGTTCCCGGGGCCGCGGGCGAAGGACTGGGGGCGCGATGAACTCGATCTCCGACTTGGCGAAAAACGAAGACCCGGTTTGAATGGCCTATCCGCAAGGGCCGGAATGGAGAGACGTACGCGATTTGCGGAAGTGCGAGAGGCTGTAAACATCTACTGGCTCCTGGTACCGGGGGGAGGGCGAGTTACCGATAGCACAAGCGAATGCTTTGGAACGGTTGGGCGTGCCTCCCGAGCTTCGCCGGCCGAGCTTGGCGGGAGAGCGCCTGAGCGCTATACTTCGCGGCGGCGACCCCCAGGAGAGAAGGATGAACTCACCGATTCCGGCCATCGCGCTTTGCCTGCTTCCGTCGAGCACGGTCGCGCTCGAGCTGAGCTGGGATTTCGAGGCGGGGATTCCCGGCGAGCATTTCGAGACCGACGATTGGTCGGCGCGGGACACCACCTATGCCCACGGGCCGCGCATCCCTCCCCGAGAGGGCGGGACGTGGGTGGGAACACCCACCGAAGACCTTGCCCAGTATCCCGGCTTTCTCGTGGCTAGCCTGACCACACGCGCGATCGATCTCGGCCGGCTCGGCATGGCCGCTCTCTACGTCAGCTGGGCGCAGTGGGGGGATTTCGAGGGCGTCGCTTCGAATTTCGACGGCGCACAACTGCGCATCTCGACCGATGGCGGCTCATCTTGGCGACGCGTCGACGATCCGCCCTCCGGAGCTCTCGGCCCGCCCTACGATGCATTGATCGCCTCGGGATTGGGCACTCCGATCTCGGGAGAATGGGCCTACTGCTTCGACACCGACGTGGAAGGCGATCTCGCGGACGCGATGGCGTCGACACCCCTCTGGAAGTCGGTCGCTACCGCGGACCTCATCGCGCTCGGCTACGCCACACCCGACCAGAGCGTTCGGCTGCGTTGGCTCTTCGCCTCGGACGCCCTCGAGGGTGGACAGGGCTACTTCATCGATGATCTGCGCATTGCGGATACGCCTCCGGAGTGCGAGATTCCGCCACGTATTTCGATCGATCCACGAACAGATACGCCAGATACACTTCTGGGCTACGAAGTGAGCGCGTTCGTGGAGCAGGTCTGCGCGGCGGTCGATGAGGAGTCCGTGCGCCTCCATTATTGGAGCGATGTCAGCGACACGAATGAAGTGTTCATGCCGCACGTGGGTGGAGACAACTACAGCGCCATGATACCTGCCCAACCGATTGACACCGACGTTTGGTTTTGGGTGAGCGCAACCGACGTGCTGGGAAACGAAGGGCGCACGTCGACACTCACTTTCGAGGTCACCGAGGCGATCACACTTGCGTGGGATGACGGTCTGCCTTTCTTCATCGATCCCGAGTTCTACGGGGTGAACAATGGAATCGCAGTGCGATTCACCGCCCCAACCGGAGCGGACACGACCTATTCGCTGTACAAGCTGCTATGCCACTTTGGCGGCTTTGGCCGGTTCAGGACTGGCGTATGGGACGAGGATGGGCCGGACCGTACGCCCGGAAGCCGTCTCTACAGACGCGGGCCGATGGGGAATGACATCATCGACGGTTGGTGGGCGCACGAGTTCGCCGACTCAACGCTGCGGTTCACGGACGGGGAGTACTTCTACGTGGGCTATACCTTCACCAGCGGAGATTCGCTCAAGAACCCGAAAATTCTGTACGACGAAGCACTGGACGAGCCTGGCTCGAGTTGGCGCTTGATCAACGGCCAGTGGCAAGTCGACGCTCAGGCCGAGAAGGGGGGGCCTCTGCTGCGGGTCAAAGTGAAGCGCTCGACGGGCACTGGCATTGGCGATGGCAACGCCATACCCGAAGCGCCAACGGTATTCGACTTGCACGGAAATTACCCCAACCCTTTCAACCCACGAACCGTGATTCGCTACCAGCTCCCCGCGCAGCCGAGTCCGATGACCGTGCGCGTGAGCGTATTCGATCTGGCCGGTCACGCGGTCGCGGGGCTGGTGGATGAGGTGCAGGCTCCCGGAGCCCATTCGCTACATTGGGAAGGCATCTCCGATACGGGGCACGCTTTGCCTTCAGGGGTATACATACTCCACGTCGAAGCGGGGGAGAGCTCGGCGACACACAAAATGATCATCTTGAAGTAGGAGGCAAGGCGATAGCTTCAGTTCTCTTCCTTCCGTATCCACAGCACCCCTCCCGGACCACCATAGATGCCGATGTCGCTGCGGCGCCCGTTGTCGTACCCCTTTGGCCAATCCAGCCAATCGCTCAAATGCGGGGGCCCCGCGTCGATACCGGGTGAGCGAGGAAGCGCCGCCTCGCCCTCGCTCCATTTGCCTGGACTCAAAACGAAGTCGTGCCCGCGCCAGGTGACAAAGTTGGGGGGACCCAGCACATTGCCTTCACCACCCAAGCCCTCTGGCCCAAGGCTGTAGCTCAATTGCGCGGCATCTTGGCTCCAAGTCCAGAGGTCGGTGCCCCAGGTAATGCCACCGGATGCGTTACTCCACAGCACGGCTCCTTGCGCCTGGAGCGTGGCCGGTGATTGGACTGCGATGCCTCCTCCCGCCCATGAAGCGCAACGGTTTCTCGAGATCACCGAAAAGCGCAGATCGACCGTGCTCCGTCCGTCGATTGCGATCCCTCCCCCCTTCGCGCTGCGGCCCAGGTAGTACTCGGGGATCTCGTTGTTGAAGATGATCGAGTTGTGAATGCCGACCCTCGCGCCGCCCGTGATGCACATGCCACCTCCTTCCCACTCGTAGGTCGAATTGTGCTCGATGCGGCACGCGTAGATTTCGGACGATCCTCCCGCAACATAGATCCCCGCTCCAGCGTCGCTCCGATTGTGGGCGATTCGGCAGCGAAGCAGCCTTGTGTCGCAATAGCGCAGCACGAATCCACCACCGTTGCCTGACGCCCTGTTGCGCTCGATCCGAGAGTCGGAGACGGCCAGCTCGGCCCGATGTCCCCACATGGCGCCACCCATGGCTGACGCTCTGTTGCTATCGATCACGCAGTGACGAATCGCGAGGCTCGCGCTGTTCACAAAGAGGCCACCACCGTAGGCGTCTGACCAATCCCGGTTGTCCCACGGCCAGCCTCCACGAATCCGAATCCCCAGCACCTCGGTGCCCTCCGGCTCACCCTGGGTGATGCGAACCACCGATTCCGCCGCCCCCAAGATGATCGTCTGGTCGACGATTGCCGAATCGTACGGAGCGCTTCCCGCGAGCACGATCGCCTTGCCGCCAAAATCGATCGATTCGTTCCATACACCCGGATAGACGCGCAC
>CAZFNT010000234.1:0-6633 GCA_964520315.1 uncultured Gemmatimonadota bacterium | reverse complement strand
AAACCGAGGGAGTAGAGCATCGGCGTCGTGGAGTAGCCCGGCTGAGGGTTGCCGACGGAGGCCGCGATTCCGGCTCGAAGCACCAAGAGCTTGTGCACTCGCACCTCTTGACCGATGTGCAGCCGCGCGGGGAAATCTTCTTCGAAAGAGAGATCAGCGGCGAGCAATATCCCTTTTTCTACGTCGAAGGCGATTCCCACTCTGCCCGCTCTGCCCGGCTCGACGGCAGCATCGCCGATGCTTGGCCGATTCAGGTGGCGCCCGACCGCGCCCAGCCGGATTCGGTCGGTGGCGCGATAGAGCAATCCCGCGTCGAGGCTCGGCTCCCAGTCGGCGCCGTAGGTCGGGCGGATGTCGATACCGAGGAAGGCGATCGACGCACCCAGTAGCAGTCGTTCGTGCACCTCTCTGGCCGCCGCCAGGCGCAGGGTCCTCTCGGTGTAGTAGTTCGCCTTGCCCAAGGTGGTGACGCCGATACCGAAGGAGCCGATCACGGTGGGTTGCACGATCGAAAAAGCAAGCTGGTCGAGATTCCGCAAGCCGAAGGGCCGCGCCACCTCGCTCATCAGCTCTCCGCCCGCCAGAAGCCGCATGCCGGCGGGGTTCCAGAAGAGCGCCGAGGCGTCGTCGGCGAGTGCCGCATGCGCCCCCGCGAGCGCGAGAGGACGCGCACCACGCTCCAAGTCTTCGAAGGCGGCCCGAGCGGGGTTGGAAGCGAGGGCGAAGAGGGCCGCCAAGAGGAACGCTGCGATCCTGGGTTTCGGGCGCCTCATCGCAGCGGCCTCGCAACCACGACGGTCCGTTTCGCCTGCATCAGGCGTTCCCCTTTCGCTTCGGCCAGAAGGATGTAGATCCCGACGTCGAGGGTGCGACCCGCGTCGTCGGTGCCGTCCCATACGAGCACTCCGTTGGCGCTGCCGACCTCGTCCACGAGGGTTCTCACCGGGCGCCCGAGCGAATCGAAGACCCGGAGCGTGAACACCGATTTCGGCGGGAGCCGGTAGCGGATCGCGGTCTCGTCCTGGAAACCGTTGCCGTCCGGAGAGAAGGGATCGGGGCCGACTTCGAGCGAGATGCCGGAAGAGAACCCCTCGGCGAGGCTGTTCTCGCGCCCGGGCGTCGATCCGCTGGGATCGACCGAGAGCCACCAGTTCGCTTCGCTCGCGGGGTTCCCCTGATGGTCGATCCGCTCCCACGAGACGCCGGCCTCGTTGTCCCGCTTGCCGCGCCACGCGTCGTCGTAGGGAACGCGATCGACGACGAATCCCTGGGGATCGGCGAGCGTGATGACATCGTCGGTGTTGTTCAGCGTCTCCCAGCGATCGGGCTCGATGACCGGCACATCGACGAGAGGGAAGGCGACCAGCATCTTGTCGAGGTCTTGGGTGAGCACGATGAAAGCGCCCGGCGCCATGCGGATCGGCGAGTCGTCACCGGCGAGCAGGGGGGAACGGTCCTCATCGTCGCCCAGCGTCCAGCCGGCCAGATCGATGTCTCGCTCCGATCCGTTCAAGATCTCGATCCATTCCGGCTGCCCCGCGTCCTCGTCGGGGCGGTTCATGAACTCGTTCACAACGAGGAACGCCTCCACATCGCCAGCGGCCAGATCGAGCGTGGCGCGATCGTTGGTTGGGCGATCGTCGGCCGAAACCTGCGCCACGAGCCGATGCCTCCCTTCATCCAGTCCACCCTCGAAGACGATCTCGATCGTATCGCCCGGAGAGATCTCGGCGATCTCGGTCGGGCCGCCTATCAGCTCGGTGGGGGAGAGGATCTCGTCGAGATCGGCGTCGAGATAGAGCTCGAGGCTCGCACCGCTCACCGAAGTCGTGCCGGCCACCGCGACGACCGCGGTGAGCCCAAGATCGGCCAAAGGAGCGGCGCCCGGGTTGTCGGCGAAGAGCTCGTAACACGAGAGATCGCGCGCGACCGGCGTGATGGAGTTCACGGAGCCAGGAGTGAAGGTTGCGAGTGAGCGCTGCCAACTCGCCTCGACATCGGCGGCTCCTGGAAGCGCGCGCTCCAGCGAGCGCCCTTCTCCCGGATCGGAAGGAAAGCCGGAGATCGAAGCGTCACGCCCGAAGGGGTCGTCGGTATCGATCGGGGCGCCGAAGGTGGATGCGACATCGGCGCGCGCGGTCCCATCGGGGAAGAAGAGGGTGAGCGGCTCGGTGGTCGAGAGGCCCGAGGTGGCGAAATCGCCGTCGCTCACGCCGATGGCCAGGGTGCCTGGCGGGGGATCGAGAGGCTGAGAGGCGTCGCGGTCCACATAGTCCTCGTCGAGCACGAGGGCGTAGGCGCCGGGAGGGAGCAGTGCCGTGCCGGTGACCAGATCCGGGTCGGTGGGATCGTCGAGCGGTGGCGACCAGGCGCGAAGAGTATCGACACCGTCTCCGTCGCTGAGCATCCAGCCATCGAGGTCGATCGTGTCGGCCGAAGCGTTGTAGAGCTCGGCCCACTCATCCGAATCGCCGCCGGGGATCTCAGATTCGAGACCGACCGGGTTCGAGGCCACCTCGTTGATCACGACGACCAGCCCGAAGCGTCGCTCCGCGGTGTCGTTGTCGGGGTTTTGATCGTCCGCGGCGCGCAATGTCGCCTGCACGATCGGGGCGCCCCCGGGATAGTCGGCCCAGACAATCTCGACGGTCTCCGAGAGCCCGGGTTGCAGAATCGCGGTCGTGGTCGAGTCGATCGGAACGAGATTCTCACCCAGCCGCTCTTCGAGCAGCACCTCGACCGGCCCCACCGCCTGGAGACCCACGTTGTGTACGGTGATCCCGATCGTCGCCGATTCGCCCTGTTGCGGCTCCGCGCTGAGCAGAGCCAGATCGGAAGAAGCGATCCCAGCGTCGATATCGAATGGTGTCGAGGAGTTCTGTTTGCCCGGAGTTCCGCCGGGCGGTGAGGCCGACCAATTCGCTTCGGTGTCGCCGGCCGCCGGATCGATCAGCTCGATCGATTTCCCGTCCCCGGGATCGAAGGGGATCTCGTCGAGACCATCGTCGTCACGCTCCGAAGGATCATCGTCGTCGATCGGTGTGCCGAAGGTGTCCATGACGAAATCGCGACTCTGTCCCCCTGCGTCATAGAGGGTGATCGGATCGGCTGTGGTGAGTCCGCTGCCGCCCAGATCGGAGGTGCCCACGGTCAAGATCAAGGCGCCCGCGGGCAGCCCGTAGGGCTGCGGAGCTCCGCGATCGGGGGTCGCGTAGTCGGCATCGAGTATGACGGCGAAGCTCCCGGCGCCGAGCACCGTGCTTCCTGTTGTCACTCCAGGCGCCTCGATAGTGTCGTGGACCGCCTCGTCCCACGCGATCAACTCGTCGACTCCATCGCCGTCGGTGAAGCTCCAGCCCGCGAGATCGACCGCGTCATCGGAGATGTTCCAGAGTTCGATGTACTCGTCGGCTTTTCCTCCAGGGGTCTCGCCTTCGTTGCCGGCGGGATTCGCCATCAATTCCGAGATCAGCACCGCCCGATCCCGCACCAAGACGCTCCTCTCGGCGCGGTCGTTCGCGGGGTTCTGGTCGCCCGCTGTCGTTGCTTCGACAGCGAAAGTGTGGGAGCCCTCGGAAACGCTGGAGGAGAGCGCGGATAGCTGCACCGTGTCGCCGGGGGCCAGATTGGTCAGAGATTCGCTATGAAATGGAGCGCCTTCATCCAACATGAACGACACATCGACTTGTGCGAGGGCCTGTGTGCCGGCGTTCACGATTTCGGCGAGAAGTGTTACATCGTCGCCGGGCTTCGGCCGCGAGGGATCGAGGACGAGTCCAGCGAGCGGGACGGCCACGTCGATCTCGGACGGAGTGACGGAGTTCTCGGCGCCCGGTGTTCCCCCCTCGGCGGATTCGGCCCAGTTGCTTTCAGCGTCGGCCGCATCCGGGTCGATCCGTTCGAGAGAGAATCCGTCCCCCGGATCGAAGGGGATCGCGTCGAGGCTGTCGTCATCTCGATCGGCGGGGTCCTCTTCGTCACTCGGCGTGCCGAATGTATCGATCACATCGTCGCGACCCGTGCCACCCGCGTCATAGAGAGTGAGCGGATCGTTGCTGGCCGCAAGTCCATTGCCGCCGATATCCGACCCTTCCACCGTCAAGATGATCGTGCCCGCGGGGATCGAATAAGGCTGAGGCTCCCCGCGCGATGGCGAAGCGTGGTCGGGATCGAGAACGAGCGCGTAGCCGCCCGCCGGAATCAGCGTGGTTCCCGTCACCACGCCCGAGGCTTCGAGCGTGCCGTGGGTCACATCGTCCCACGGAATGATTGCATCGACACCGTCGCCGTCGGTCAGGCTCCAACCGGTGACATCGACTACCGATTCTCCACGGTTCAGCAGTTCCAGGAACTCGTCCGCCACGCCGCCAGGGATGTCGCCCTCGTTTCCAGCCGGGTTCGCCATCACCTCGGTGATCGCGATATCGGATTGGCCCACGGTGAAGGAGCGATCGACGGAATCGTTGGCGGGAACCTCGTCCTCCGGCGCGAGAACTTCGACCGTGAGTGTGTGGGGGCCGGCGGTGGCGCCGAACCAGGTGGCCTCTACGGTGGCGGTGTCACCCGGCGCCAGGGCCAGAATCGAAACCGTTGCGAACTCGTCCACCGCGTCGATCGTGAACGACACTTCCGCCGAATCGATGATGCCGGCCCCCAGGTTCACTACGCGCGCCTCGACCGCGACATCGTCGCCGGGCTGTGGCGAGCCAGGCGTCATCGTCACGAGCTCGTCGAAAAGAGCCGCGTCGATATCGGATGGCGTGACGGAGTTCCTGAGGCCCGGCGTCACGCCGAGGGGATCGAGGCTGGCCGTCCAATTTGTGGGGTCGTCCCCCCCGAGAGGCAGGATCTTCTCGATCGAAATGCCGTCGTCGCCCCCGCTCGACCAGCGGAACTTCCTCACTCCATCGAGATCGTCGACCACCGCGACCGAGTCGCCGGAGTTTCCCAGGCTCATTTTGATCTGAACGATCGGTGTGCCGGGGGGCAGCGACCACTGCCCCACAAAGGTGAGCGTATCGTCGGCGATGATCGCGAAACCGAAAGGCTCGATCTCCAGGCCCGCGGGCAGCGCCGTGGTGTCGGGGGACGATCCGCCATCGATGAAATCCCAGCCGGAAAGGTCGACGAGATCGCCGCCGCCGTTGTGTAGCTCGACGAACTCCAGCTTGACGGTGCCCCCGGGCTCGTTGACGAGCACTTCGTTGAGGACCACCTCGCCGCGGTCGGCCCGCGCGGAGAGAGTGAGCGATAGGGCGGCGGCAAGAAGAAGCAGTGCTCGCGTCATGGCCCCACTCCCTGGATGACGCGGAATCCGTTCCCGTTCGAGACGACGATCAGCGTTCCTTCCTCATCGGTGCGCCGCACTTCGACCCCCGCGTCGGACCAGCGCTGAAGCGTCTCCGGATGGGGGTGACCGTGAGAGTTCTCGGCTCCGACCGAGATCAGAACGAGCTCGGCATCGACCGCCTGCGCGAAAGAGGCGGATGAGCTGAAGCGGGAGCCGTGGTGTGGCGCCTGCACCACTGTGGCGTCGAGCAAGAGGGGGTCTCGCGCGATCAGCTCCGCCTCGGTATCGGCGCCGATATCTCCGGTCAGGAGTGCGGCGAACTGGTCGAACTCGATCCGGATGACGACGGAGAGCTCGTTCAGCTCGTCCTCGTCGGCATCGCATTCCGCCGTCAGAGTCGCATCGGGATTCAGAACGATCAGCCGGCTCTCGGGATCGGCGATCGGCCACTCCTCGTCATCGGCGACGTTCAAGACCTCGAGGCCGCCCGTCGCGACGAGGCTGTCGACGACCGAGTGCAGCTCGGCCAGATCGGCTCCACCGCCGTCGCGCCGGCAGCTCCGCCAGAGCGTTGTGACCGGCAGGCCGCGCAGCACGGTGGTGAGTCCCCCATAGTGATCCTGGTCCTGGTGCGTCGAAACGACCAGATCGAGCGCGTTGACCTCGGTCGTGCGCAGATACTGGAGCAGGCCGGCGCCTTCGTCCGGCTCGCCTCCGTCGATCAAGATCTTCGGGCCATCCGGGAACTCGACCAGGATCGCGTCCCCTTGGCCAACATCGATCATGTGGATGCGGATTTCGTCGGCGCCTACGGCGGTGACAGCTCTGAATGCCTGATCGTTGGCGGGATTGTCGTCCTCGATGTCGATCTGGGCCAGAAAGAGATGGTCTCCCGAGGCCAGGGAATCGACGCGTGTTGCGACCAGGGTCGAGTCGCCAGGGGTCAACACTTCGATGGTGACCGGTTCATTGATGATCTCAACGGGCGCGTTTATCTCGTTCCGATCTTCGTCGACGCTGAGGGCGATCGGTCCGCTGACGATCTCCCCATGCGAATGGGTTTGGCTCTTGCCGAGGTAGAAGGTGAGGGTCGCGTCGGCAACCAGCTCTTCTCCGGCGTTGAGCACGTTGGCCTCGACCAAAACGCTCGCGCCCACCGTCGCCGGCGAAGGGCTCACTCTGATACTCGTCAGCGCCAGATCGAGGGTCGATTCCTGCGGCGCGGCGGGCTCGCGGGCGCAACCCACGAGCAGGGCCAGCAGTGAGAGCGCAATGCCCCGATTCCTGGTCATGACGCACCATCCTGCTCGTCACCCTCTTCGGCCTCGCGCGTCATGTCGAGG
>CAZFNT010000233.1:0-6644 GCA_964520315.1 uncultured Gemmatimonadota bacterium | reverse complement strand
GGTGGCCATTCGCGCGGGAGTTGTGCTCGTGATGGGGGCGGAAATCGGGGGGGGGCTGCTCGGGAGGGTCACGTCAGTCAGCAGGCGAAGCCGTGATCTGTTGCTGCGGCTATCGGCGCGGGGGGTGGGGGAAGGGGAGGAGCCACTGCTGGCATCGATCACGGCGGCGGCGGGGCGGGAGATCGGTGTGCGGGAGGGTGCGGACGTGCGGGTGGCCGTTGAGGCGGAGAGGGTTCATGTGATTCGGGCGGGTTGACGCCCGAGATCCGCCGGGGTCACCGAATCCAGCCGAGGCCGCGGTCGCGGGCGGCGGAATGACATCGCGTATCGCCTCCCACGCCGAAAACCGATATATGCTCGGCTCTCTCGAACTCACGATTCCTTCAGACGGGAGCATTTCAGCATGATCATCGAGCTCGACTCCACTCTGGCCGACCTCGCGGGCCGGCGGAGCCTCACCTTCGATCCCCCGGGCGCCGCCTCCGCCGCCGACGCGGTCCGCCACGTGGCCGACTTGGTCGCCGAGCCCCACCGATCGCGGATTTGCGACCCCGGCGGTCCGATCAAGATCATCGTGGCGGTCGACGACGAGATCGTGCCCGATCCCACTTCGCGCGACCTGGATGGTGCCGAGCGCATACTGCTCTTCAGCCCCCTCGCGGGAGGTTGAGCATGGCGATTCCGCCTCTCGATCGCGCCAGAGATCAAATGCTCCTGCCCGGTTTCGGCGTCGAGGGGCAGGCTCGTCTCGCTGCTTCGTCGGTTCTTTGCGCGCGGATCGGCGGGCTCGGCGGTCCGGCGGCCCTCGAGCTGGCCGCGGCGGGTATCGGTATGCTGCGCGTGGCTCACGGTGAGCCGATCAAGCCGGCGCATATGCACCGAATGATCGCTATGGCCGATGTCGATCTCGGTGCTCCCGGGATCGATTCCGGTATCGAAGGGCTGCGGCGGGTGAACGGCGATATCGTCTACGAGGCGATCGGCGCCGACACGTGCTCCCGGGAGCACGCCGAAGAGCTGGTGGCAGGGATGGACGCGGTCTTGAGTGCTCCGCCCTCGATGGAGCAGCGACTCTGGCTCAACGAGGCGGCCGTTCGCGCGCACATCCCCTTTATCGATGCGGCGATGCACGGGTGGCTCGGGCAAGTGCTCGTTGTGCTCCCTGGTGAAGGCGCCTGCCTCGCTTGCCTCTGCGAGTCGCCGCCGCCGCTCGAGAAGCCCTTCCCGGTTCTCGGAGCGACCTCGGCAATCGCCGGGTGCATCGCCGCCGCGGAGGTCGTGAAGATCCTCGCCGCGCTCCCGTGCGGCCCGGGCGGCCGGCTGCTCCGCTTCGATCTGGCCCGATGGAGCTTCCAGCGTCTCGATGCTCCGCGACGCCGAGACTGCTCCGTCTGCTCCGGATCTCGATGAGCGAAATCTCGCTCGCCGCGGTTGCGGTCGCGGTGGTCGCAGCGGTATTCACGACCTTCGGGCTGGGTGGCGGCATCGTCTACCTGCCCTTGATCTATGGGCTCGGCGCATCCTATCGCGTTGCCGCGTCGACGGCCCTTCTGCTCAATATGCTAGCGGGCTCGGCCGCTTCGATCGAGTACATCCGCCGGCGCCAGGCGATCGGCCTGATCGTGTGGCCCGCCGCGGCGATCGGAATCGCGCTCGCGCCGGTGGCCGCGTTCGAGGCCGGGCGACACGATGTGCGGATGCTTCGCTGGGGGGTCGTCGTGCTCCTCACGCTCGCTTCGCTGCGTCTCCTGCTCCAGGCGGATGGTGTGGGGGAAGGGGGCGGGCGGGCGCGTGGCTCGGGCTGGCCCCGGCGATCGATTCAAGTGGCTGGCGGGGCGGCCCTCGGGGGGGCCAACGGCGTGATCGCGGGGCTCCTCGGGATCGGCGGTGGGATCGTCACGTCGCCCGTGCTGCTGGCCGCCGGAGTTCCACCGCTGCGGGCCGCCGCCACGACGGCACCGATCGTCGTCGCGGCGTCAGCCGCCGGCTTCTTGGGTCATTTGACTTACGGAGTGGTCGACCTGCGTTGGGCCGCCCTCTGCGCGCCGGCAGCCCTGATCGGGGGGGCGATCGGGTCGCGGGTTCACCGAATCGGCCGCGTCCGTCCGGCGTTCGTAAAGCGGGCCTTCGGGGCGGTTCTCGCGGCGGCGGCCGCGCTGCTCGGATCGATCACGGCGGGCCACCCCGACCCATACGATGTCGACCCACTCGCGCGCACGGTCGTGGGCATCCATCGTCTAGCCCAAGGCGCGGGGCCCGGTCTCTCGCAAGAGACGGCACGCTCGCTGGAGCCGATCATCGAGGCGTTGGTCCGGCTGCGGCGCGGCGGCACCCTCTCCCCCGAGGCGGCGGCTGCCGCCCGCGGACCGATCGATGGCTTCAACGAGGCATTGTGCGACGCCCTTCCGGCTCCCCATCGCGCATGGCTCGAGACCATGCCCACGGCCGTGCGCGATCTCAAGGAGCTCTCGCGCGCGCCCTTTGAGCTCGAGCCGGGCAGCGCTCAGCCGCGAATTCGCGACGTTCCGCCCCTCGACCCTCGGCGAATGCGTTGGTGGCGCACCTGGAACCTCATCGCGCTCGAGGCGTCCGGCGGCGTCAAGCGCGGCGCCCCGATGCACTTGGCCAACCGTCCCCCCGGCGGCAAGGCCATGGAGGAGGCACGCCCCCTGCCGATCCGCGTCGATCCGACCACGGGAGAGCTGGTTGTCCAGCAACACTTTTTTCAAGGCGCAATTGACGGCATCACGACTTTGACGATCCTTGTCGATGCAGACGGCGACCGACGTATTTCGAAGAGTGGGGATTGGTCCTTTCGGTGTAGCCTCGATGGTCGTGGGCCGTCGCTGGCGACGCAAGCCGCGATCGGCACATATTCGGGGCGACTCGACGATCCTGAGCTGATGGCCGATGATCAGAGCCTGTGGCGCTGGTCCGCCGCTACGAAGCCGCCGCTGATCGATCCGGCGGTCGCTCGGATCTTCGTTCAACTCGACTGGGCTCGAAGTAGCGACACTCCTCAGATCGGGCGTGTAGCGTGGCGCTGGCCCCTGGCCGCTTCTTCCAGACTCGATCCCGCTACTTGGGGGGGGATCGGGGCGTTACCCGGCGCCGGGAATCGAGGAGCTCCGCAGTGAGCTGTACACTACGGCTACATATTTTCACATCGATGATATGAACGGCGCATCTGAGCGCAAACCCGGGGAACTACTTCTTCGCCGACCCTCAGCTCCCCGAATCGCTCTTCGCCTCGAGCTTCTGCAATCGCGCTTCGAGCTTGCGGACCGTCTCTTCGAGCTGCTCGACATCGTCCTTCATACGCGCGGGCGGGCCACCCTTGGCCGCCGATCGGATCTTCTCGATGATCGCGTCTACGGCGGGGTGATCCTGCGGGGCCACGGTTGTCTTCATCGCCCGGATCGGCGCCACGGCGCGCGCCGTACCCACGGCCCCGAGCGCCGCGGCCGCCGCCCAGCGAACCGGCTCCATAGGGTCTCTCAAGAGGTCGATCAGCTCGCCCTCGTGCGGCAGCCTCTCGTGCGGATCCCGCCATTGGAGCGCCATTGCCAGTGCTCGAATCGCCCAAGGCCTGCAGCGATCGCTCTCTTTGCCGTAGCCGGTCCTCGCGGCGAGCAGCTCGATCGCAGCTCGACTCCGCGTGTAGCCGAACGCTCTCAGCGCTCCACCGCGAACGAAGCCCTTCCAGTCTCGAGCATCGAGGCTCTCGACCAGACGGCGCCAATCATCTTCATCGCGCTGTTTGGCGAGCCCCTCGAGAGCCGCAGCCCTCGCTCGGTATCCCAGATCTTCGCGGTCGAGGTAGCTTCGCAGAGCCGAAGCAACTCTCCCGTCGCGGTACGAGCCGCAAGCGGTGGCCACCTTGGCCATGGCTTTTGGCTCCGATTCGCTTTGGAGCATCTCCGCCAGCGGCGCGATCGCGTGCTCGCTCTTGGCCTTCGCGAGCGCGCGGGCCATCTCGACGCGAACGCCCCAGAAGGGCTCGCGCTTGCACGCATCTCTTATCGCTTCGATATTGCGAAGCTTGCCGGTTTCGGCCAGTTCTCTCGCGGCCAGAATCCGCCCTTCGACATCGACGGCATCGGTGAGCTGCCGGCGCAACATTTCGTTGCCCGGGTTGAAGCTCAGCTTCCGCAACACCCTTCCGTCAGGATCGACGCGAACCTGTCGCGGTTTCGCGGCCATGTGAACTGCGAAGTCCTTCTTCCCTTCTCCTCCCAGCGCAACGGAAACACGGTGGCATTCGCCTTCGTCATCCTCCCACGCGAGATCCAGATCCAGGTGAAAGATGCCGATGTTCTTCTTCTCGTCTTTCTGGATCTGCTCGATGGTGAATACACCACAGCCGCCCTCTTTGTCGTGCCTGAAGCGCACAGCCAGCTTCGGATAGCCGGGCGAGTGGATCCACTCGTCGAAAAACCGTTGTAGCATTCTACCGGAGTGTTTCTCGAGTATGCGGCGAAGATCGGCCGTCTCGACGACATCTTTCGAGAAACGCGCGACGTACTCGCGCACAGCCGGCCAGAACACATCGTCGCCAAGCATGGCCCGGAGCATGTGGATTCGACACGCTCCTCCTGGATAGGTGTGCCGATCGAACATCTGCCAGCTAGTGGCGTAGTTTCGCGTGTGGATCGGGCGGGCGTACTTGTGATCGGCTTCGTCGATATAGCGTTGCGTGTTTCGCCATAAATCGTAGCGGGCGCTGTCGATGCTATCGGTCTCTTCGAGCCATACAGTCTCGATGTAGGTGGCCCACGATTCCTTCAGCCAACTGTGCGAGTGGTCCCTGATGACAATCGCGCCCCCGAAGTAGGAGTGCGCCATTTCGTGGATATTGGTGGCATCGACATCGAAGCTCGCCTCGCGCGCCAAGATCTCGTCGTTGATGTACTTCGAATCCCAACTTACGAGAGAGATGTTCTCCATCGCTCCCGGAATGCCCGGGACCGCGAATTGATAGTATTTCGGGAAGGGAAAGGTGGCATCGAGCCGCTCGGTCAGCCACTTCATCATGGCCGGCGTGCGCCCGAAAGATCTTCTCAGATCATCGGGAGTGCACTCGACGCGCGGCCCGAAGTAAGCGATTTCTACACCATCGACGGTCTCGTCGTCATAGCGACAGAAATCCCCGATCGCGACACAGATCAGATAGCTGGGGCAGGGGTAATCGAGGGACCAAAGCGCCGTTTGAGTGCCGTCTCCGTTGTTGTCGATTCGCTGCCGCGCGCCTGATGCGAGAACGGTGAGGTCTCCTGGAGCGGTGAGCCGCAGCCCGTAAGTGGTTCGCACCGAGGGCAGATCGATGCATGGCAGCCAGTAGCGCGCGCGCTCGGTCTCGTGGTCGGTGGCGGCGTACAGGGGGCGATCGGGGTAGGCCTCGTCCGGAGCCGAGAAGACGAGCCCCGTCACCGGCTCGACCACGCGGTAGAGCACGCGCAATCGACGCGTCTCGCCCGCGGCAAAGGGCTCGACCCAGGTCGCGCGGATCTCCTTGCCATCGTAGGCGAACTCTAAGGCGGCGCCGTCGGCGTCATCGACGCGCAGATCCTCGAGATCGACGGCGTTCAGGCACAGCGAACGCGGGCCGTCGACCCGAGACTCGACGGTCGTAACCACGGCACCGCTAAGGGCTTTCGCTTCGAAGTCGAAGCTGATGTCGAGTTCTATGTGGCGGGGCTCCAACCGCAGATCAGGCGGATAATGGGGTTCGGAGCCTATGCCCGCGAAGTCGTTCGATCGCTGCACCATGAGATAAACCTGCCTTCGCCCGCATTCGCGCGGGCTCGTAGGGACAGGCCATCATAGTGCACTCGCTGGAAAACATCAGCGGTCGAGCAGCCTCGGAAACCCGATCCAGTCGATGTTTCCGGGACCGCCGTACGCGCCCATGTCGGCCCGGGAGCCGTTCGCGTAGGGAGCCGGCCAGCTGGGATGGGCATCCCAGATACCGTCCTGGACCGCCGGATCGGCCGCGTCGATACACGGTGAACCAGGGCGCAGAGGGTAGCCGCGTTGGTAGTAGAGGGCGAAGCTCGGATCCACGTCGAGGTTCCCTTCGCCCGAGTAGGAGCCTTGCACGTCGGTGTACCGCACGTCGGCGATGCCCGCGCCGTCGAGCGTGATTTCGCTCGGTGGATTCCCCCAGAGCACGCTGTTGCCGATCGCTCCTTCGCCCGCCAACAGAAGAGCACCACCCCCGGATTGCGCGACATTGCCCGCCATCGTGACCTGGTCGAGCGTCAGCACACCGAGTGCGCGCACATCGATTCCGCCTCCAGCCGCGGCCAGATTCTCGCTGATTGAACAGTTCGTGAGCGTCGCTCCACTCGCCTCTCCCACCGCAAGGCCGCCTCCTCGACCGTCCGCGCTATTGTAGAAAGCGACGGAGTTGTTGAGCATCGGCTCCGCGCCATCGGAGCAAGCGCCTCCGCCGCCGCGCGTGGCAGCTTGGTTCCGAGCGATCAGGCAGCGCAAGAAGGTCGGATTCGAAGAGCCGGAGAAGGAGAAGCCTCCCCCCTGCGCCGCGGAGGCGATGTTGCGATCGATGATGCAGTCGCTGAAGTGGGGAGAGGAATCACTGCCGTTCACTCCGCCGCCGCTTTCCGATGCGGTGTTCGCGGTGA
>CAZFNT010000232.1:2512-6663 GCA_964520315.1 uncultured Gemmatimonadota bacterium | reverse complement strand
GGAACGAGCAGAGCAAGGAGCCTAACTCCTACTTCGCGGTCCCGCCGGGCAACGAGGTGCAGGTCGTCAGGAGCGGCGTGGATCGAGCCGGGTGGATTCCCGGTCTGCAGTCGCCCACCGACTATCCGCAGGAACGCCACTCGGTCTACATCCCTTCGCAGGACACCTACTTTGCGTTCTACGAATGGAACGAAGAGAAGGACATGGCCGTCACGGGCAAGTACTGGGATGAGATTCTCGGTTTCGGCTTCTGGTCGGCGGAAGGTACCGTCAACGAGCCGGATATTCAGAACGACGGTGGCCGCCCGAGTGGTCACGAATTCGATGGCGGCGTCATGGTCGCCTACCACGCGCACATCGACGGTGACACCGATCCCAACCACTACAACGTCTGGATCAACACCTTCGACTTCGCCACGACGGAGTGGGGCACGAGCCTTCAGGTGACCGACGATCCGGTGGGAAGCACCTTCCCCTTCCTCGATCGCTCTTCCGACGGCAAGTGGATGATCGTGTCGCAGGAGGGCGATGTTATCGTCGACATCGTGGTGAACATCTCCGACGATGACGGCGCTACCTGGACACAGACCACGGTGGCGACCGGTGTCGACGGCATGTGGCTCCTTCCGAGCGGTGCGGCCGACCCGAGCAACGGTGATCTCTATGTCGCCTACAACGGCGATACCGAAGGCGACGCCCTTCTAGAGGCCTTCATCCATCGTTCGACCGACGGTGGCGCGACCTGGAGCCCGGCGCAGACCGTGGCCGTCGGCGCCCCGTCGAAGCAGAACGTCGAGCCTTCGCTCGTGGTCGATCGCAACCACAACGTGCATATGGTCTACGAGGAGAACCTCGCGGCGGACGCTGCCGGCGGGCTCTCTGGCCTACAGGACAACGGGTTGCTGATCGGCCCCGCGCAGTACGTCATGGGTCACTTCGAGAGCGACACGTGGGTCGAGGATTCGCACGCGCCTTTGCAGGACCGCGCTGCCCTGCTCGCCGTGCCAGACAGCTGCGGATTCGAGCCCGACAGCATGAGCATCGCGACCGACTCCCTGACCGGCCTTCCGCAACTCGGCATCTACCGCGGCGCCGATTCGGACATCCTCTATGTGGGCTTCATTTCGTCCTACATGAGCGTGGTCGCCGACGGCGGTGGCTGGACCATCTGCGGTCCTGCGTTCCAGGTCTGGATGCAGAGCAACGATCTGGGTGCGGTGGGGGCGGAGGCCGGCTGGTCCGAGCGGACACAGATATCCGACATCTCGTTCGAGGACGCCCAGCTCGACCGCCAGCCGATGTTCGTCCACATCACCCATGAGGTGCCCGTGGCGGGCCCAGGCTATGTCTGGTCGGAGATGTTCGCGGGCGTGCCCCCGTCGGACGTGATGTTCTTCCGCCCGGATTCGATCGAGACCGGCATAGAGGGTGATGGCATCGGTGCCCCATCGGCACCCGGCAAGGTCGTTCTCCACCAGAACGCGCCGAACCCCTTCAACCCCTCTACGAGCATCAGCTTCGAAATGGCCAAGGCCGGCCAAGTCGAGCTGAATGTGTACGCCGCGAGCGGCCGCAAGGTGCGCACTCTGGTCGATGCTGAGAAGGCCGCCGGTCTTCACACCGTCCGTTGGAACGGCCTGGCTGACAGTGGCGGCAAGGTCCCCTCGGGTGTCTACTTCTGCCGCGTGGTGGCCGATGGTGTGAGCGATACTCGCTCGATGCTCATCGTGAAGTAACGGAGCGATTTAGCCTGGATTCCCCCTCCAGGCCCTCGCTCGAGAAAAGCTCGTCGGTCGTCGAGACCGGCGGGCTTTTTTCGTCGCGCGCGCGCTCTCTCTTTCCTCGGCGTCAGTACCCGAGAGCGCAATGCCGTGGTCGAGTTGTTCTCGACCGAGAGCTCTCATCCAGTCCCGGCGGATGTAGACAACTCAGACTGCTCGTCGGAGAGCCGCAAGGGAGGCGAGCTGCTCCCGCGAAGTGCCACCATGTACATCCACCAGCGAGTCTCAAGCGCCAGAGCGGACACTGGGGGGGCATGAGAATCGTGATCGCGCGCGAACACGCTAGGGGTCGGCGAAGAAACAGCTCCCCGGGTTTGTGCCCAGATGTGCCGTAGATCCTGGCGCCAAAACGGCAAGCTAATCTTGCGCGAGACCCTTTACGAGGCCGCGCGCCCCACGGCACAGAGCGGTCTTACAGAAGCCCCATCCCGCTGGCGAGGTCTCTCAGGATCTTGACGACCTGTGCCTGCTGGTCCTCGCTCAGGATCTCCCATGGGGCGTCGGTGTAGTCGGCCGAGTCGGTGAAGACCGGAAGAACAGTCTGCATCGGGAAGAGCACGAGGGCGGTTGCACCAACGGCGTGGTGGCTGCCCGCGTGTGTCACCGCGACGAGATCACCATCCACGTCCCAGTAGAGCGGGGTCGCCGGGTCGGTTTCCGCCAAGCTTCCGATTCCACCGGTGAACGCACCCTTCGGGTCGAGTACTGGATCGCCGCCCGGAACCGTTTTCCAATCCGCATCGACATCGAGCATCGAAGTGGCTTCTGAAGAGTCGGCCTTGTCGAACAGCCCGTCGGTGTACCCCTCGTCCGGATTGAATTCGATACCGAACCAGGGCTCCAAGACGCTGAATTTTCCGTCGTAGTCCGTATCCTCGGTTGAAACGGTGGCGCCAAGGGTCCCCTCGAAGAGGAGATTGCCCCCCACTTCGAGGTACTGTTCCAGAAGAGCGGCCCGTCGAGCCAGGAAGGCCGGGTCGATTCCGGTTATCAGCGGGTATACGTTTCTGTATGCCTTGGTCGCATTATCGGTCGCCCAGAAGACGGTCGCATGGTCGGCCAGATGCTGGCGGGTCAGCTCGTCGGGGGTGATGACCGTTGGGTCCCCGCCTGGTGCAAGGCCCGCGGCGACGGCCGCATCGCGATAGAACGCCTTGTACTGATCGTTGGTCAGTGGCAGGTCCGCCAGAGCGAAATCGTTGTCACTGTCGGCGACGATGAGAAGATCCTCGTGGAACGTAGGCACGTCAACATGAATCGTGTAGCGCGACGGGATCGGGCTGATCGCCCCTGCGTCGTCCATGGCCGAAACGTAGAACGTATGGTCGCCGGAGCTCATGAAGGTCAGAGTCACGGCCGGTCGATCGACCGAAGCCTCGTCGGGCGGGGTGAAGGTCGTCATGGCGTCGTCGGCGTCGATCCACATCCGATCCCCGTCATCGATCCAGTAGTAGTAGCCCGCGATGGTGCCGTCGGTGTCGTCCGCTTGCCAGGAGTAGGTGATACCGGACCAGGAGGGGGTTGGCCCCGCCAACGCGAATACCGAATCGGGTGGACACAGGCCCTGCTCGATCTCCTCTTCAGAGCTGGAAAGCGAGATGGTCGGCGGGTCGGTCATGGCGATGAAGTCGGCGAACTTGAGCTCGGATCGTCTGCCACGACTGTCTACGGCCCTGAGCCAGAGGCGATGGCGGTCGCGCAAGGTCGGAGCGGGGAAGAGGACAGTGTCGTTGGTGGTCGAAGTGGTTTGCCAAGCGCTGTCCGGAGCATCGCTGCTCGTGAGGGTCGCGAACTCCGCTGGCGTGAAGATGGTCTCCTCCGCGGGCCTAATCGCGTACTCGTAGTAGTCGATGAAGTCGTCGACATCGGTGCCGTACCACGAGATGATGCTGGAGTAGTTGACATCGGGGGCCACGAGGGTCAGCGTCGTATCGATGAAGGTGCGACCGATTCCGTCGACGAGCTCCTCTAGAGTCGTGTCGATCACGGTCTCCAAGGTGTTGAGGAAGAAGACATCCGGGGACTCGTTCGGCTTGATCCTCCCCGGATCGCTCGGGGAGAGTGCGCAGCCAATGAGGAGGCCACCGATCGAGAGCCCGACACCTACTGCAGTCAACGAGCGCATACGAAATCCTTCCGTGTCCTCAAATCGCCTCTGCGAGACCTCGCGAGCCCGTCTCGTGGCGCTCTCGGACTTTCTCTCCGCTGCCCGCGGAGAAGAGCTTCCGACCTCTTGGAATGGGTCCACCCGATCGCCGGCTCGCCTGCCGCTTTTCGAGCGTTCGGCGAATCCGATGCGACGGGTGCGATATCATAGCCAGCGCTCCACAGGGTGTCAACGCACCGCTGCCCTCGGTTCATCCTCGTAAG
>CAZFNT010000232.1:0-2502 GCA_964520315.1 uncultured Gemmatimonadota bacterium | reverse complement strand
CATGCCACAAGGCAATTCATTCGCTCATCGCCGCGTTTCCGTCATAGTGCCGGTTCTGAACGAGGCCGACAACATCGACCGGCTCGTCGAGCGCACACTCGGCGCGCTCGAGCAGTACGGAGAAAGAGCCGAGCTGATTCTGGTCGACGACGGCAGCACCGACGCCACCCTCGATGGTCTTCTGCGTTGGCGCGAACGCCAATCCACCATGATCGGTGTCATCGCGCTAGAGGGGAATCACGGTCAGCACGCAGCGATACTGGCGGGTCTTCGAGCATCCTCTGGGGACTGTGTCGTCACCCTCGATGGCGATCTACAGAACCCCCCCGAGGAGATCCCCCGTTTCGTCGAGCGGGTCGAATCGGGATCGGGTCTGGTCTCGGGTCGCCGGGCCGGTCGAATGGACGGCATTCGACGCTTCGTATTGAGTCGGCTGCTTCACCTCGTCGGGCCATGGATCTCCGGCGTGCCGGCTCACGACTACGGCTGCATGTTTCGGGGTTACTCCAGACGCGTAGTGGAGCGGATCCTATCGGTCGATTCGCGCTCCCCCTACGTTCCCGCTCTCGCGTATCAGGCGGCCGGATCGCTGGAAGAGATCGAGATCCCCCATACCGATCGCCGCGCCGGCGCATCGAAATACGATTTCGGTGGTCTGGCGCGACTGGCGATCGACCTCTCGATCGGGAGCTCTCAGCGTCCGCTCCACCTGCTTGTCGCCACGGGCGTGACGATCCTCGGTGTTGGAATCTCTCTCATGGTGGCCGCGGTGCCGGCCATCCTCTTCGCCTTTGCCGCCGATCCCTTGTCCCTCGGTCTGGCCGGCCTCGCCGTGGTGCTGGCGGGAGCGGCCATTGTCACCCAGGGTGTCCTCACCCTGTACGCCTTCAGGCTTTTCCGGCAGCTGCAACCCGGTCCCTTCCCCCGAATCGCGAACGCCTGGCCCGCCCGAGCGCGCGATGACACGAAGTGCGACGCTGAGGGCGGCTCCCAGCGGGAGCCCCGCCTCCTTCTCTGCGCCTTCCGCGAGGTCGGCCATGCGGTGCTTCGCCACCTCATCGACACCGGCGCTGCTCCTACTGCCGTTGCCACCCACCCCGAGACCGATAGGGACCGGGCCACCTGGCCCAGCGTGAGCGAGCTAGCTACCAGGCATCACATTCCGGTGTTGCTCTCGGGCCGAGTCGACTCCTCCCGTTTTCTACGCACCCTGATCGATCTCGAGATCGACATGATTCTCTCAGTCTACTATCGCAGAATCCTGCCCCCCGACGTGCTGGAGCTGGCATCGCGCGGCGCCTTCAATCTGCACCCCTCGCTCCTTCCCGCCTACCGTGGTCGCGCGCCGATGAACTGGGCTCTCCTGCGCGGAGAGACCGAGACCGGCATCACGATCCACGAGATGGTCGAAGCTCCCGACGCGGGACCGATCGTCTCTCAGCTCCCGATTCCGATCGAGGATCGAGACGACGCCGGCACCCTCTCGACCAAGCTCGCCGGCGCCGCGCTGAGCCTTTTCAAAGAAACGTGGCCCGATCTGCGGACAGGTGACTACAGCGCCCGTCCGCAGGATGAATCGAAGGCGTTCCAGGTCGGCAAGCGCACTCCTGAAGACGGCAGGATCGACTGGTCCTTCCCCGCCCGAGAGATCGGGAACCTGGTACGCGCCGTCGCCCGACCTTTCCCCGGTGCTTTCAGCGGCGAAGGGGGGGACCGGATCATGATCTGGCGGGCATCGGTCGCGGAGCCGACGCAGAGCGCCGCCGGCGCGCCCGGTGTCGTAGCGCGCCACGGCTCCGGCTGGGCGATCGCGTGCGGCGACGGGGGCCGGCTCATCCCCCTCGAGATCGAGCCCGAAGGCCGCCCCTCGCTCGAAGGCGAGCAGCTCCAAGTCTTTCTCGCGCGCCTCGATGGCCGAGCGGTGCCGGGCACTCCCACACGGCGCGACGCATGAGTGCGAGCTCCGACTCGGCCCCTTACTTCGACCGGTATTGGACCCCACACGAGAGCGGTCCTCGCACGGCGCTCGGCCACCTCTCCTTCCTGCGCGAAGAGGCGATCTTGCCGGAGGACTGCGCCGGCCCGGTTCGCGGATTGCGCGCGCTCGAGGTCGGCCCCGGCGAGGGCCGAAGCTCGAGAGAGCTTGCTCGCCGCGGCGCGCGGGTCTGCGCCGTCGACCTCTGCGCACCCAAGCTCCGCCGCCGGCTCCCTCTCGGCTCCGGAGTCGATCTCTGCGGTGGCCGGGGGGAGCAGCTCCCCCTGCGGGACGGATGCATCGATCTCGTCATCGTCCAGACCACCGCGATGCATCTCGATCTGCCGGCCTTCCTACGCGAGCTCCGCCGGGTCCTTCGCCCGGACGGTCGTCTCATCGCCCTCGAGCCCCTGCCGTACCATCCCCTCGTCGCCCTCTACCGCGCGGCGCTCTCCCCCGGCCGTCTTTCCGGCGCCCGCTACCTCACGCGCCGCGACCTGGGACGAATCACCGCCTCTTTCTCGCGG
>CAZFNT010000231.1:4488-6700 GCA_964520315.1 uncultured Gemmatimonadota bacterium | reverse complement strand
GCGCAGCATCGACGCGGACTCCGCGCGCGACGCCGAAACCTGGTCCGCCGGCGTGCTGGAGCGCAGTCGCGGCGGCGAGCTGGTGCTGCACGATGACGCACATGGCGCCGAAGAGCTGAAGGAGTTCCCGTCGATCGCCCGCTTCGGAATCCGCAGCGTCGCGGCGGAGCCCCTTCTCGAGGGGAAGGTCTCGGTCGGCGCGGTCTACGTCGACAACCGTAGAAAGCCGCTGGTCATCTCCGACGCGTCCCGCGCCGCCTTCGAAGCACTGGCGAGGATCTTCGCTCGGCTGATCCGCCGAACCGTCTCGATCGACGAGCTACGCGGTGAGGCCGATCGCCTGCGCACCGAGACATCGATCGCCCATGACGCGGAGCGGCGCGTCGAGAACCGAGAGCGCTGGGGCGGGCTGGTCGGCGCCTCTCCCCCCATGCTCAACCTCTACGGCCGTCTCGAATCGCTCCTCGCCGCCGCGCGGCGGATCGATCGCCTGCCGAATATCCTGATCACAGGCGAGACCGGAACCGGCAAGGACCTCGTGGCCAAAGAGCTGGCCACTCGCTGCGCCCGAAAAGACCGTCCCTACGTCCGAGTCAGTTCCGCCGATCTCGCGCCGACCATGGTCGAGTCCGCCCTCTTCGGCCACCGCCGAGGCTCGTTCACCGGCGCCACACACGACCACGCCGGCTTCTTCGAGCAGGCCGACGGCGGCGTGCTATTCCTCGACGAGATCGGCGATGCGACACCGGAAGTTCAGGCGAAGCTACTGCGCGCCATCGATAATGGCGAAATCCAGCGCCTCGGCGACGACAAGGTGCGGGAGGTCGATGTCTGGCTGATCACGGCGACGAATCACGACCTGCAGGCCGACGTCGAAGCGGAGCGGTTCAGGGAGGATCTCCTCTATCGGGTCCGCGAAATCGAAGTGCATCTGCCTCCCCTCAGAGAACGCACCGGAGACGTGGAGAGGCTGGCCACACACTTCCTGACCCTGGCAACTCGAGAGACGGAGCCCTGCCGGCTCACCCGAGGGGCTCGTGCCGCCCTGGAAAGCTACGACTGGCCGGGCAACGTGCGCGATCTCAAGGCCAAGATCACCGGGGGGATCGTTGGCGCCACCGACGGCATCATCGGCATCGAAGCGCTTGACGCCGAGATCCAAGAGGCCGCGGCCGCCGCTCAGATTTCCGAGGGCGCCCAAGAGCCGGAAAAGGTTGCACCGATTGAAGATCAGATCGCTTCCTTCATTCGCACTTCGCTCGCCCGCGCGCTGCGCGAGCACGGGGGCAACCGAACTCGGGCCGCCGAATCGCTCGGCCTGAGCGAGCGCAAGCTCCGAAGCTGGATCGCCAGATACGCGGTCCCGACCCCTCCATCGACACGCGGCCGCCCCCCGGGAAGCTGACCAATTCGGCCACACTTTCCATGACGCGCGTCGGTGCTCTCCGACGCGTTTTCGCGAGAGTGTAGCGACCTACCCGAGTCCCCTACTCGCGAGTTTCCTCCGCCGAGAACTTGGACCATACTGGCCGATAGCTGCTCGGGAGCGGTTCCATCCAGACGGCCTCCCATACGTTGTCCCTCTCGAGCAGCTCGAGCGACAGGCCCTCGGTCCGGATTCCGGATCGGGGGTCTTTTTTTGATCCGATCGATCCCGTGCCCACCCTAGTATCTGCGTCTGGAACCCACACCAGCAAGGAACCAACACCGATGGATCTCGACTCGCACTACCGGAACAGAAAAGTCCTCATAACCGGCGGCCTGGGCTTTCTCGGCTCCAATCTCGCGATCGACCTGGCCGCGAAGGGCGCCGAGATCACGATCCTCGACAGCCTCCACCATTGGTACGGCGGCAACCACTTCAACATCGAGCCGATAAGCGATCGGGTTCGACTGATCCCGGGCGACCTTCGAGACGTCGAGCTGGTGCGCGAAGCGGTCGAAGGGCAGGAGCTCGTCTTCCACATCGCCGCCCAGACATCGCATGTCGACTCGATGACCTCTCCCCTCTTCGACGTCGACGTCAACTGCCGCGGCACGATACTGCTCCTCGAAGCGATGAAGGAGCTCGCCCCCGGCGCGCGCCTCCCCACCGGCCGGCCGGTGCTGATCGGGGCGGAGGGGGAGCTGAGATTGGGGCTCTACCCCTTCGCGCTGTTCCGGCGGCCCAGCCCGGACGCCGTCGAGGCGCTCTTCACGCTGGACTCTCTCG
>CAZFNT010000231.1:0-4478 GCA_964520315.1 uncultured Gemmatimonadota bacterium | reverse complement strand
GCGCCCAGTTCGGCAAGCTCGACTACACCCCTGTGGACGAGAAACACGGCGCCTTTCCGGTCGACATCTACGGCGTCAACAAACACGCCGGCGAGCTATACGCCTTCGTCTACATGAACGCCCACGGCATCCCGGCGACGAGCCTGCGGATCAACAACTCCTACGGCCCGCGCCACCAGATGAAGCACGGCAAGTACGGCATCCTCAACTGGTTCGTTCGTCTGGCGATGGATGGCGACACGATCCGGATCTTCGGCGAAGGGAGCCAGCTCCGCGATTACAACCACGTCGACGACGTCACCCGCGCCTTCCTCGCCGCTGGCGCCTCCGATGCGGCGCCGGGGCAGGTCTACAACCTCGGATGCGGCGATCCGATCTCGTTCCGCGACATGGTGAAGGCGATCATCGAAACCACCGGTTCCGGCCGCTACGAGCATGTGCCCTGGCCGAAGGAGCGCGAAGACATCGAGGTCGGGGACTACGTCGCCGACTTCTCTAAGGCAACGCGCGAGCTCGACTGGAAACCCCTCGTGCCTTTCCAACAAGGCCTCGAAGAAACAGTCGCCTTCTACCGCGAGCACCAGACGCACTATTGGTTGAAGTAACAACCGTAAAGTGAATAAGACCACTGCGCTAGAAGACCTGAAACGCCACCTGATGAAGTGCCGCCTCTGCGCGGAGATGGTGCCTCCGGTCGTCGCCGGTGAGGCCGTCCGTAGCAAGATCTTCCTAGTCGGACAGGCCCCTGGCCCGCGCGAGGGAAGCCTGGGCCGGCCATTCGCCTGGACCGCGGGCAAGACCCTCTTCCGTTGGTTCGACGGGATCGGTGTCGACGAGTCCACATTCCGCGCGCGCGCACATATGGCGGCCGTCGCGCGCTGCTTCCCCGGCAAAGCGAAGGGAGGCGGCGATCGGGTGCCGAGCCGGAGCGAGATCGAAGCCTGCCGCCCTTGGATGGAACAAGAGGCGACACTGCAACGCCCCGAGCTCGTGATCCCGGTCGGCGGGCTCGCCATCCGTCAGATACTCGACGCCCCCCGCCTGGCCGACGTCATCGGGAGCGAGCACCGATGCACCTTCTTCGGCCGCGAAACCACCTGCATCCCGCTGCCCCACCCGAGCGGCGCGAGCACCTGGCACCGAACCGAACCGGGGAGAACACTGCTCGATCGTGCGCTGAAGCTCCTCGCCAGGCACCCGGCTTGGCGAAGGACTTTCTAAGAATTGTGGGGAAGAGTGCGCCAGAGCATTGTGAGAATTGCGCGTGCGACGCATACTCGCCACTCGCTCGGTCACCCGTCGGCGCACCCAGATGCGCTCCGAGAAACGCCCTCCGCGGAGATTCCCATGTTTGGTCGCTACAACCCGCTGATCCTCACGCTGGCCTGCATCGCCGGCACCGCCACCGCCAAGCTCGTCCAACCTGTCGTCGTTCCCGGCCCCACCGGCGGAAACGAGCATCAAAAGATGGGGCAGTACTTCGGCTATCCGGACACCGACTCCTTGCTCATCGTCCGAGCGAACATCGACCGCGGCGGGGATTTCTCCGGGCCCACGGACTACCCGCCGGAGCGCCACACCGCCTTCAGCTCCGCTATGGACACCTACTTCGCGACCTACGAGTGGGACGACGTCAATGACTTCATGGTGAGCGCCCGCTACTGGGATTCCATCCTGGGCTTCGGCTTCTGGTCATCGGAAGCAACACCCAGCGAAGAAGCCACCCAGAGCGACGCCGGGCGACCGAGTCTGCACGGCACCGGCGAGGGCATGGCGATCGCTTACCACGGCGTCGTCGGCGCCTCCGACTTCCGGGTCTACTTCAACACTTTCGACAGCCTGAGCGTTTCGTGGGGCGAGAGCCAGTTGCTGGCCGACGACATCAACTCCACCAACTTCCCCTTCCTCGACCGTTCGTCGACCGGCACCTGGATGCTCGTCTGCAACGACGGCCATATCGGCGACGCGACGGGCGACGTGATGGTCTTCCTCTCCGACGACGCCGCGACCTGGACGCGATCGACCGTTCAGCAGAACGCGATCATGAACTGGACTCTGCCGACCGGCGCTTCCGACCCGAGCAACGGCGACCTCTACGTCGCCTATTCCGACGACTCCGATGCCGACGGCGACGGCGACGTCGTAATCCACCGTTCGACCGACAGCGGCGTGACCTGGTCGGCACAGCAGCTCGTGGCCACGGGAGAGCCCGGTGGGCAAGCGGTCGTACCGAGCATCGTGGTCGACCGAGACCACACGGTTCACATCATCTATCAGAGCAACTTCTCGCCCACCTACAACGATGGAGGCTTGACCGGGTTCAAGCAGATCGGCATCGCCGGTCCCCCCCTGTACGTCAGCGGTGCATTCGACGGCAGCAACGAATGGCAGGGCGGAGTTGCCGTGCCCTTGAACCCGCGAGCGAACCTCGTCGCAGTCCCCGACAGTTGCGGCATCACGCCCGACAGCGTGACGGTCGCGACAGATACCCTGACCGGCATGCCGCAGCTCGGGATCTACAGCGGCCCGACCAGCGACGTGCTCCATGCGACCTACAACCAGACCTACCTCGCCGAGAGCACCGCGGAGGGCTTCTCGCTCTGCATGCCTTGGCAGACCTGGCGACAGAGCTACGACCTCTCCGATGAATCGGGCTGGAGCGACCGGATCCTGGTTTCCGAGATCAGCGTCGACCAGGCGATCGCCGAGCGCAACGCGATGTACGCCGGCATCACGCACGATGTGCCCGAAGCGGGTCCGGGGATCGTCTGGTCGGAGATGCACAACGGTGTCGGCCCCTCGGACGTGCTTTTCAAGCGCCCCCTCACGGTGATGGTGGGGATCGAAGACTCTGGTCACGGCGCGCCGCGCGCCTCCGCCGGCGCGCTGCTGCACCCCGCCGCTCCGAACCCCTTCAACCCGATGACGCGGATCAGCTACGAGCTCACGCGCGCGGCCGATGTGTCGCTCGTCGTCTACGACGCATCGGGGCGCCTCGTGCGCACCCTGGAAAAGGGCCCGAAGGCCGCCGGTCGACACACCGTCGCCTGGAAGGGCACGAACGACCAGGGGGTCGCTGTGAGCTCCGGTATCTACTTCTATCGGCTCGACGATGGGGAGCGGATGGCGACGCGGTCGATGTTGCTGGTGAAATGACGCATGGGCTGCGGAGCAGACCGCTTCGCGGCAGCTCAATTCCTCTTGAGCCAACCACAACCAGTAGAGTGGGCCCAAAGACCGATGTTCGCACGGCTCGGGCACGCATTGGGTGGCCGATCCTGGTCAACCCGTATAGTTGACATAGATCGGGTTGGTGAGCGAGCGCATGCGGGCACCGGCCGCTGCGCGAAGCTCGACCCTCAGGAAGTCATGGGAGCCGGCGTCGGCCCGTGCCGCGACGACCAACTCCCATCGCTTCCTGTCGACGCGGGCCGAATGGACCAGACCCTCGCGAGTGTAGAGATAGAGTTCGTCTCCCTTGCCTTGCTTGATAGCGATGCGAAAACGAAGCCCGGTCGGCTCGGTCACGACCAGATTGGTGCCGATCGGCAGCTCTTCCCCCCCATCTACCGACACCCATAAGAAGGCCCGGGGCGCGTTCTCGTCCTCCGAGATGCCGATCCGGCCGCCGGCGACCGCCGCCTGTACGTCGTCCGGCTCGGGAGTGGCGGCGAAGACATAGTTGCAGGGCCGCAGGGGCTGCAAGCCGACGTAGTGCACGTCGGATCCGCCGATCCCGAAAACGCGTCGCCCTTCGACCAGGTGCTCTTGCCACCAGCGGATCGCACGTTGGTTGGCGCGCCAATCGCCCGACTGGGGCCACCACCAGATCGAGTTCCAGACCTCGATCCCCTCGATACCGGCTGAAATGCGTTGCTCCGGCCATGGATCACCGCTGAAGAATGGGTGGTTCGCGATTACCGTGGCCCCGAGCGCCCGCGCCTCCGGAACCATGTCGGAGATCTCCCAGCCGTCCATCGGGTCGGCGTCGGGTGGCATATTCAGCAGCCCGGCGTGCCCATCCGATCCCCACTCCTCGCCACAGATCGGGATCACGCCGAAGCTCGGCTCGAAAGAGGGGTAGTTGCACGCATCGAGAGTGCGATGGTCGGTAATGTTGATGCTGGCGGCTCCGTGCAGAGCAGCCTGCGCCAGCAGGGCGGGCAGCGGAGTGGAGCTGTCGTGACTGGCGCGGGTGTGGCAGTGGTTCGCAAAGAGGAACCACTCGAGTCCGTTGGTCCTGGCGCCGCCGCCGGCGGGTCGACTGGGGTCGCTGAGGGCTTCGGGGGGCGTCTCGTCAAATGAGAGCAGTTCGAGCGTGGCGGCGGCAGAGGCGGTCGCGGCGCTGAGGAGGAGAAAGAGGCGGAAGAATCCGGGGATCGACGAAACCATCATTTCGAGCCTTTCGACGTGCCCGCCCTCAACCAGGATCCGCCACCTAATGCGCGCTTCGCCATGCGCCTCTTGGCCTTATGCTG
>CAZFNT010000230.1:0-6715 GCA_964520315.1 uncultured Gemmatimonadota bacterium | reverse complement strand
CGCACGCGGCCATGACCGAGTAGCCCTCGCCGGTGGGGTGGCTTCCGTCAGGGGAGATCAGGCGGTCGCGGCCCACACGCTCCTTTGCCGCGGTGAATGCCGGCCGCACATCGGCCAGCGAGAGCAAGAGATGCGCAGCGACCTCCTTGTGGAGCGTTTCCAGGAGCTCTACTCCCTTGTAGGGTTTCTTCGCGGGCTCTCTCCCTTCGGGGTATGTGACCACCACGAGCGCCGCACCTGTCGCACCGATCTGATGTGCCATAGAGCTCAGGTCGTCGCGGAGCTGTCGGTGCACCGCTCGGCGGAAGCTCTCGCGTGTGGTCGAGCCGAAGTCCCTCGGTCCCCTGAGTCCCCGAAGCAATCCGGTCTTGCCAGGCTGGTACTGCTGGACGACACCGTGTGGCTGCCTGGGTTGCTTCTCCGAATTCGATCGGGCTCCGCCGAGCCATGATCGCGGCGCGGAGCGTGACAGCGTCCAATGTAGAACCCGGTAGACTCGAAGATGCCGGAGCAGGCTTTTAGCCGGCTCCAGGGACGATAGGGCTGGCCACTTAGGTTCGCGGAACTTCCACTGGTTGTTCAAGCCCACTAGCACGCAGACGATCTGCGGCCGGGTCTTCTCCAAGAGGCTAGTGAGATCAACCAGGATCTCGCCCGACGACTGGCCGGGAACTCCCGCGTTGCGAACCGAGACGGTCAGCGAAGGGTTCCGCTCCCTGATCAGACGCTCTAGCTGCCGGGGCCACGAGTAGAGGTTGGGCGCCGTGCCCATCCCGTAGGTGTAGGAGTCACCGACGCAGAGGATGCGCAGGTCGCCATCTCCGGCGTCCACGGCGATTCCGGTGCGTTGCAGCAGCGCCCATCCGCCGAGCCGCGGAATCGTTTCGAGCACCGCCAACACAAGCGCGAGGCTAAGCGCCGCGTAGAGCATCTTGCGCGTAATCGACAAATGCAACTGCGTCTCGCTGATCAGGGTTGAACAATCGTAAGTGTGGAACGAGGTTGGACTCCCTCGATCTCCGTCATGGCGCCGTCCGGCCACCGTATTTTCACCAGGCTGGGCTGGGTGCAGTCCCCCAGACCGAAGTGAATCACGTTCTCATTGCACGAATACAAGCTCGACCCCGCACTTCGCTCCCGAACCTGTGTGTCGCTGCCCGAGACCAGCCACACACGCGCACCGATGGCGCTCGTATTGGGCGGATTGCCGACGAGGCGCAAGCGAATCCACCCCCCGGCCCCTTCGGTTCGATTCACCAGGACCGACGGGAAGGAACCGTCGTCATTTCCGATCACAATGTCGAGCTTACCATCACCGTCGAGATCGCCGACAGCTAGCCCTTGGCTACGTTGCAGCGCGGCGAATCCGGGGCCCGCGGCGTCGGTCAAGTCAACAAAGCACCCCTCGCCCACATTCTCCAAGAGGGCATTTCGCTTGGGATCGAAGCCAACCACTTCCCCGTTCGCCACTGCTAAATCCAAGTCGCCGTCATTGTCGAAATCAGCGAAAGCGACCCCCATTCCGATGACGTTAGTGTGTTGTTCGACACCTGATTCCCGGCTCTTCCGCCGCAGCACCACGCCATTGATGTTCTCAATCAGATAGTCGGCGAAGTAATTCGTCGCGTACAGATCGAGATCGCCGTCATTGTCGTAGTCGCCGAAAGCCACACCCATCGCGCCGGTTCGCCGCGATCTACGGTCCGGCTTTTCGAGAACCTGCCGGCTGCGATCTTGAAACACGCCCAGGCGATTGACGTACAGTTGGTCTTCCCTGCCGTCATTAGTCACGAATAGATCCGAGTAGCCGTCGTCGTTGAGGTCGCAGAAAGCCGCGCCCCAGCCCTCGCCACCGGCAAGCCCTTCGACACCCAATGCGCCGGCCATATCGATGTACTTGCCCCCCCCCTGGCTGATGAAGAGCTGGTTTGCACGACCGCGAAGCCCCAGCAAGGGAGGGTGCCGCACCAGCACGGGCGCAATGCTCTCCACCAGGAAATTGCTGACGTAAATGTCCAGGTATCCGTCGCGGTTCACATCCGCGAACGCGATACCGCGACCGAACACCGCGCTACCGACGCCGACTTGCTGCGCGATCTCTTCGAATTCCCCGCCCCCGAGGTTGCGGTACAGAAGATTGGGCTGGTCGAGCGCGGTGGTCACGTACAGATCGTCGAGACCATCGCCATCGAGATCTCCCCAGGTCGCGGCTTGTGCCGTGGTCTTTGTATCCGATCCAAAGGCGCCTCTGGCTATCGGAGTGAAGACGAGATCGCCTTCGTTCCGGTAGAGGCCGTCGGGGCGCGCGTGCGCGTTCCGGATACGCTGAATCTCGAATGTCGCATAGGTGGCCACGAAGATGTCTTGATCGCCGTCCTGATCGAAATCGCAGATCGCCACGCCCATGGTGTGCAAGGCGGTGATATTGGAGTACCCGGGATCGAGAAGCTCGAAACAGATGCCGCGGTCTTCGCCGAAGCCGTCACTCAGCTGTACACTCGCCCGATGTGAATGAGAAAATGGGGGATCGGCCTCCTTCTCAGCTGTCACTGGAATATCGGGTGATCCACAAGACGCATATAGAACCAGGACCAGAGCGATCGGTGCTGTGTTTCGGCACATTTTCCGTTACCTATCTACCAGTCTTCGCAACACCCCGATCGCGTTCTTGTTGGAGTGTATGCGACTCAGGTACGCCAATCGCCCTTCCTTGTCGATGATGATTTGCAGCGGAAAGGGAGCCGATGCACCTTCCGAAACCACGCGGTTGCGAAAATGCTCTGTTACCGTCTCCTCGGGACCAGGGGGAAGCGTGAAGCAGAAAGGATCCGGCCCTCTTTCGCGGTCGAGCAAGACCGGCACCCGCAAGCCGGTGTCGACGATGAATTTCTGCACGATTCTCTGATTCTGGCGCCAGTTCATCGAGATGGCGGTCACCTCATCGGGAGTGAACTCGCTGCGCACGGCGCTCATCAGGTCTGGAACCTCCAGACCGCATACAGGTCACCATGAGGCGAAGGCGGCCAGCAGGATGGGGCGGCCTTTGGCGATCTCTTCTTCGAGGTCGAAGCAGTCCAGACGTTCCGGACAGCTACCGTCCGGGCAGACATTGGTCATTGGCAGCCGAAAGCTCGGGACCGGATCCCCCACTTGGTACTCACTAGCGGGGATCAGGAGAACGCGCGCGCGGGCATTCTCGGGGTCATTCGAATGCAAGGCGATCGAGGGACTCCCTCCGGTGCGCGCGACATTCACCTCGGTCGCTTGGAGACTCAGCAACGCAGACTCGCCCGGGGCGACACACCAAGCACCAGCAGTCCGCTCCCCCGAATCGATTCGCTGCTCCAGGTCGAGTTGGTGGCGGCCCCCGTTCGACACCCGGATAGTGATCGGCTCCTCCTCGTTCGTGGTTCGATGCAGTCGGTAGCCGCGGTCATGCACCACGAGCCTGGGCGCGCCAGCGCCGCGTCGAATCTCACCAGTGAGCAACACGTCGAACTCCGCGGCCACGAAGCGTCCCTTCTCGATACGGACGAAGTTGGCCGCGGTGAGCCCGTTCTTGTGAAGCCCTCCGCCAGCGTTCAGAAAGGAGGGATGGAACCCGTCCACCGCGTCCAGGAGCCTGAGGCGGCCGCGCAAAGACGCATCGTACAGTCGAAGATTGTCCCAATCGGCCACAAGCAGATACCCGCCCTCGAACGAGAGTCCCATGGCCGATCCCGGAGTCTCCACATTGGCAACCAAGCGTGGCGCCGCGGGAGAGCTCAGGTCGAAAAGGTCGATTCCCAAGGCGCCGTTCGCGACCGCCACCATTCCGTCGTCGAGAACCGCGATGCCCCTCGGCGTTCCCGTCGTGTGCGCCGATCCCAGCGGAAGCGGCATGCCGGATCCTCGCGCATCGAGCACGTGGATCGATCCCGTGCTCCGATTCGAAGCACGCGCATTCGTCGCACCCGCGACGAGAAGATGGGTCCCGTCGTAGGCGATGGCGGTACCTCCGCTCATCGCCGGCAAGGTGAGATCGTCTTCGAGGACGAGCCGGCCATCATCCTTTAGCCGCACGCTTGCGATCGCGCTTGGGTGGTGGATTACAAAGATCCGATCACCGACACGAACCATGTCTCCGAAGCCGCGTCGGCCGGTCACCGACGAGATGTGCTCGGGCGGCGCGAGAGGCATTGTGTCGAGGGGTGGCAATCGCCAGCTCGCAAGTCCACCGCGGGCGTTGTTGTCCGCGCCGCGAGACGACGACACGGCGATCCCTCGATCGGGAAACACCAGGAGATGCTCGCTGACCGCGATCTTGGTGCGCTCCATTCGAGTCTCGACCAGACTCCCCCGCAGCCGCTCGGCCCCCCCATCGTTCGGCGCATCGATGACCGGCATCTCGTCGATCGGGATCAGACCGATCGCGTCGGTCATGCAGGCGACGATCACATCGCCGAGTCTGCGCGCGGCACGCGGGTGAATCATATGGCCCGCCCGTGCTCGGCCCGCTACTCGGTGGTTGACGTTGATACCGCGCTCGACGTTGATATGATGCCCATCGACGCGCGGTACACAACGCCCCGCCTCACGGATCTCGCCTCTTTGGCAATGGGGGGTCGAGCTCACGTAGATCATCGCGTGCGCTTCAATGCGATTCGAGCCCAGCCGGCCGCGAATGCTGAAACGATGGTCCCCTTCGCCGGTGGGGGCTTCCAGAACGATCGAGCCCACCAGCTCGTCACCATCTGAGTGAAGCATGAACGGCTGATCGATATCGTCGCCGTCCATTTCCAGATCGACAGTCAGCTCCGAGTGCTCATTACGCCCGCGCGGCGTCATGGCAGTGAGTGTCAACTCGTCTCCTGGCGATGCGTCCCCGGGAACAATGCTGAGCCGAGTCGGCAGCGAGAGCGGCGCCCGCGTTTCGGCCGGCGCGATCTCTCCGAACGAGCCGCGCTCCGTCGTCGATTCCGAGCAAGATGTCAGACCGAAATAGAGAATGACGGCCATCCGGTCGCGGAATCTCGATGGGAATCGCATGGGTGGATGATATGGCGCGGAGGGCGTGCCCGGGTTGGATCTTTGGCTGTCGAATCAGGGCCTACCCGCGGTGGTAGGGCATCCCCTTCAGAATCGTCGCCGCGCGGTAAAGCTGCTCGAGAAGAACCACTCGGGCGAGCTCATGCGGCAGAGTCAGCGCGGAGAGGGAGAGGCGTAGATCGGCCGCCGCCAGCAGCTCCCGGGGCAATCCAGCCGCCCCACCGATCAGAAAAGCGGTGTCACCGCCCCGATTCATGTCCCTACGAAGCTGCTCCGCGAAGGGCTCCGATCGGATCGGGTCGCCCGTCTCATCGAGAGCGATCGACTGCCTGATGGCCTGCATCCGCCCGACGAGGGCATCGATATTCCTCACCGATCCCCCCTTGCCTTGCGGGAGCTCGTCGACGCGAATCGATAGACCCGCCCGGGCCGCGCGTCGCAAGTAGTCGTCAGCGAGTGAACGCATGGCCTCGTTTCGCAGCCCGCCGACGGCCCAAACATACAGCACGTCAACCACTCACCATTTGGGGCGGGAAGGAACCCGCTCTACGATCGCCACCTCTCCACCGGGATCGGGACGCAGGAGGGTGTCGTGCGCAACCTCTTCCTGTCGCGGCCGCTCCTGAAGCCAGTGGAGCCCGCGGCTCTCCGGTCGCGCCAAGGCCGACCGAACGATGAGGAGCCCCGTGGTCACGATCGAGCGCAGCTCGAGCAGGTCTTCAGAGGGGCGCGACATCGCCGCCAGGCTCTGCACCTCGGCCGCGGCCTGAGCCAGCCGATCGGCCGCTCGGGCCAGCCGTGTCCGCGTTCGCACGATGCCGGCGTAGCCCTGCATCAGATCCGCAACCGCCGCTCTGATCGTCGCCGTCCGCGCGGTGGGTGGGGGAGCGCCGCGCGCCATCAATGCTTCGATCGACGAGCTAACCCGCGCGCGCAAATGGCCACGGTCCGGCGCTTCGAAGTCCGCCGCGGCGACCGCTGCCCCGTGGGCGAAGACGATCGCCTCGAGGAGCGAGTTCGAAGCCAATCGGTTAGCACCATGGACACCGGTGCAGGCAACTTCCCCCGCTGCGAAGAGCCCCGGCATGGAAGCCGCCCCGTCATGGTCGGTGACGACGCCGCCACATGAGTAGTGCGCCGAGGGGGCCACCGGAATCGGCTCCCTCTCGACATCGATGCCGTGCTCCGCGCAACACGCGTGAATATACGGGAATCGGTCCTCGAAGCGCCCCGGCCCGAAATGGGTCACATCGAGCAGCACGTGTGGATCGCCGCTTCGCTTCAGCTCGGCATCGATGGCGCGGGCGACGATATCGCGAGAGGCGAGCTCTCCGCGTTCGTCGTAGCGGTGCATGAAGGCGTGGCCGTCGAGTGTCTTGAGAATCCCACCTTCCCCCCGAACCGCCTCGGAGATGAGGAAGGAATCGGCCGAGTGCACCGCGAGCGCGGTCGGGTGGAACTGGATGAACTCCATGTTTGCGATGACCACGCCAGAGCGAAAAGCCATCGCCACCCCATCGCCGGTCGCAATCTCGGGGTTCGTCGTCCGCGGAAAGACCCGCCCGCAGCCTCCCGTGCTCAACATCGTCGTGCGGGCCAGAACCGCCCCGACCTCACCTGTCGCCGAATCGAGAATCATGGCGCCCCGGCAACCGTTCCATCGATCCGCGCCCGCGCCCGCGCCCGC